>DASRZA010000478.1:0-5712 GCA_035686845.1 Armatimonadota bacterium
TGGGAACTATCGGGGTAGAGATCACCGAGTCGGCGCCCCAGCCGCGGCGACAGATTGTGGTCGAAGAGCAGCTTCATGCGGCGATGAGCGACTGCTTCTCCCGATCCGCCGCGTAGCTGAGGCAGGCGAGAATATCCGCCTGGGTGAGGTAGGGGAAGTCCGACAGGATCTCCTCGTGCGTCATTCCGGCCGCGAGATACGACAGGACTTCATACACGGTGATCCTCATCCCGCGAATACACGGCTTACCGCTCCGCTTGCCAGGCTCCAGAGTCAGAATCTGCTTGTAGTCCATAATCATAGTGTAGCTATGACAACGGTTGTATTGCTCCGGGGTAGCGCCGGTGAATACGGTCAACCCCGCGCGGCGTCATGCCCGGCATGACGTGCCAATCCGAAGGAACTCCGACCGTCGCCATCCGAGCAAGCAGGAAGTCCCCGATCGTTCGAAGAAAGCGCATTAGCCACACTTTCAGCATCGAAAGGTCGCGCGCCTAAAAACTTAGCGCTGCTTCGCGTGGAGCAGATCGAGCAAACACCGGTGGAGTATCTCAGGGAACTCGGCGAGACGATCCCCGTTCCGCCTTCCAGCGTTTTCGAGTGCTGCCTGGCAGCGAAGTGCTGCAAGCGCTGGACATTATCTTCGATCTGCACTCCAACCTCGGGCGGTCGGGCTGGATCGCGTCCGACTTCTACGACGGCTGCCTGATGTACGACTTCAAAGAAAAGTGGCTGCACATCGTGGATCTCGATAACTACAGGCGGGCGCCGTTCCACAATACCATGGGACGAATGTTCGGTTCGACGCGGTCCCTCCTGCAGCGCTTGCGGCTTGCGCTGATACTTCCGGATCATCTTCCGTGCCGGAACTGTCTTCGGCCTCTTTCCTCTACCGGCAGGCCTTCCTGCCGTATCTGTTGAACGTCATCAAAAGCTTCGCCCCCTGACATTTGGCCGCCTCATTGAGGTTAAGTGGCATTGCCCGCTGTGGGGTGGAGAATTTTACTTCGCGATTATAGGGCCTTTGCCACCGGCAGTGGAACGAACACGCCTTCCACGTCATACGGTGTGAGCCGGGTCAGCTTCACACGGAGGTGCGAAGGCCGGATGCTGGCGTAGGGAAGGACTGCGGTTTCGACCCGGTCGCGTGCCGCTTTCGATGGTAAGATGAGCCGGACGTAGCGGGCGTCCAGGTCGTAGACTTCGACAATCCATTCCCGGCCCCGCTGCACGATCTTCTTCCGTCCGAAAACGGGAATTGTGGTGGAATCCCCAACCCGGCTCGCGGCTGCACGGATCGCCCGGTCGATGGTGATTTTCTCGACGCCTCTGGAAGGAACTTCGTCGATCTTCCTCCGATCCGGGGTCCAATCTGACAGGGCGGTTTTCTTAACCGGGATCAGCGGCCCGATAAATTGATCGGCCTTGACCGCGCCGTGTGTCTCAACCCCAAGTTGGGTTCGCGCCTCGTTAAGATTATCAACCACAAATCGCCTTTTATCGGCCTTGTTAAACCAGGTCATGATAACATGGCTCGGGCCGGGATCGTAGCTATTCCTATCAATTGCGATTCCCTGGTCCGCGGGATGATCGAACCGGATGGTGTCTTCCAGCGAACTACCAATGGCGTCTGTGCGCCAGTCCTTGATCAGGTTGTCCTTGATGATGACCCGCCCTAAGATGTGAGTCCCCCGATTCATTGCGCGCAGCTCAATCCCCCGGTCGCAATCCACGATGGTGTTGTGCCGGACGACGATCGGCTGCTCGAAGCCGCTTTCCATGACGCCGATACCGGCGCTCAGATTGCTATAGATGGTATTGCCCTGGATCAGTCCCGGGCCAGGATTCCCTTCCGACCAGACACCGGCGCCCGCCCAACCTTCGTCCCGCACCTGGTTGTATTCTCGCCGGTCCTTCCGGGGGTAGCGGTATATCCCCGCATGGTTGCCGAAGAAGGTACTGTCGGTGATGGAGAAATTTCGGTTGTCCCAATCCAGCCACCAACCCGATCCAAAGTTGTCGTAGCTGATGACCCCTTCCACCCGCAGACCGGTCGTAAAGAGAAACTTGCACGCGCCGCAGTTTCCGCCGGGCAGCTCCGGCAGGCGATTGTTCCGCCGGAGGATACAGTCTTGAATCACCGTGTCCTGAGTGTGGACCCCCGACATCCCATTCATGCCGTTGTCCTGCGTGATCACACGGATCAGGGCGCAGTCATCTCCTCGCACCACAATGGCATCGGCGTAGTGACCGGGACTGCCCTCTACCACGCAGTCCTCCAAGCGCCAGCCGGTCGCCATCGTCACCATCTCATTCCAGTCGCTCGGGCCGGCGGCGTCGCGGAAAACCAGCCCGCGCAGCGTAATGTATTGCGCCGTAAGACTGGCGGGATTCTGGTTCGATCCCACCGATCGGATGAGCCACTGGTGATCGGTTCCAAGCCCACTGACCGTAGCCCCGTGCCGCTCCGTCGCCTGAAATACGATCGGCCGGCCCGGTTTGCCCCCATGCCGCAAGAGGATGCTCTCGTGATATATTCCCGGGCGAATCAGGACCAGGTCACCCGGTCCGGCGGCGTCGGCGGCATGCTGAATCGTGCGGAACGGTCGAGCGGCCGTTCCCGGATTCGCATCCGAACCATTGCGTCCAGCGCCATCAACGTAATAGACCGATCGGGCGGCTGGCAAGCTTCTCTGATGCGCCTTATCAACCGGAGCTGCGAGGCAGGAAAGCGTGGCATTGACGGGAAGCGCCAGGCAGCCGAGGGTTAGCAAGACAAGACTCGGGGCCTTCATGATCCGATTTGTCCTCTCTGGTCTTTCCGGGTTCCCACGCATCCGTGAGACCTTGCGGCGCTGAATGCGGCGCATCCGGCGGTCTCTTCGGAACATCCGTGAACTCCACGCTCGCTCTCGCGTTGCCTGTCGCCATCCATCGTTTGTAAAGATTTGGCGGTCAACGGTGGCTGGGAAAGGGGGGAATAGCCTGTTCCCACCGCCAGAAGGGTCGCAGCCGCTGCCACTCGGCGAGATTCTGTTCGGCTCGCGGCAGCATCCTGATGCCAAACATCGTCCCGCTCACGACGGGTACGCTGATTGCAAATGTGTGCCCGTCCTCTATTGCTGTATGTATCCTCTCACGAAGAGGGTGGCCCAGGGTCACCAACGGTGACACATGATTGCTGTCGAGAAGATAATCCGCCAAGCTTATTATCCCCGCCCCTCGGCGATATCGTTGCTGCGTGTTAACGCCTTCGTCTCGGCTTCCACTGCGGTCCACTGCTTGTTCCACTCATCCAGATCGAAGTCTGAATCGTCATCCGCACGTCGCAGCGCATCGGCGAGAGAACCTGAAGCTCGCCGGATGCTACTCGGGTTTCGCGGCGTGCTCCGGATCTTCAGCGCCACGGGCTGTTTCCCCACTTCTTGATTGTTGTTAACAACGCCATCCATCCATAGAATATATACCAGGAATATCCCACTGCTGTCACGTCAATAGTTCGACATGGACGGTACGGTAGTGGCGGCCGGCGGCCGCAGCCATATTTTGTGTTTGAGGCCAGGGGATACGGGTAACGAGATAACGCGCGCGCCCGGCCCGGCGGAACAGAGGAACACCAGGAGAGCATCATCCGATGACGAAAACCATGACGCCCGTTCCGCTCATGCTGGACACGCGATCTTTCGCCGCGCTGCGCAGTTGCATTCTCCCCCGGCCCGAAGAGCTGCGCTGGCAGGAAGTGCCGTGGCGTACCACTCTCTGGGAAGCCGTTGAGGAGGCGCAGGCGGCGGATAAACCCATCCTGCTCTGGGCGATGAACGGTCCTCCGCTGGGCTGCACGTGAAACAACGGTGTTGCTGCCAGGCGGTCCGTCTGGTCTGATCCGAACGTCGTCGAGCTTCTGCAGCAGTTCGTCCCGGCTGCCGACGAGGTCGGGCGACTGCAGAGGGGAGACGATCCTGAATCGCATCTCTTCCAGAAGTTCGCCGAGCAGGGGCACTACGCCGGGTTGGGCCCGCCCCGGTACACCGGCACGCGGCAGGGAATGTACGCGACAGCGCCTTCCGGCGTACTGTTAGCTTCCGCCAATTCCAACAACCCCGGAAAGATCGCGGAAATGCTCCGGAAAGCTCTCGAGGCGTGGGCCAATCTGCCGCGGTCGGAGCGACTCCTTGCAGACGATCCACAATCGATGGCCGAAGAGGTCCAACGGGTCCGCGCTGAGCGTTGGTATCCCGATGGCGGGCTGGCGCTGCGGATACACACCCGCGACCTGCCGCGCCTTGACGGCAGCGATCCCGCTCCTCCAGGCGACTGGCGAGCGCGTGCCCTGAACCGGGATTTTGCCTGGTTCACGCCGGACGAGGCCCGACAGTTCATCCCCGAGGTCCCATCGCCGGGGCAGTCTCGCTCCGTACCGGAATTACTCATCCAGCGGCTGTCTCGTCTGCATTTCGTAGACAATGTACGCGGCCAGACATCGCCGTACCGGCCGCATGAGGTGGAAACGGCGCAGCTTAAGAGCACCATCACGGCGGCGGATGGCCCGCGGGTCACATTGCATCTGGAGGGGCGTGTCCGCCTCTCCGCCGAGGGCGTGTGGCCCATCGATGACCGGCATGATGCTCAGAACCCCAAGTTAAGGTCACGCGGATTTGACGCCGGAATGCTTGGTTACGCCGTCTGGGACACCGGGCGGCAGCAGTTTACGGCCTTTGACCTGCTGGCCGTTGGAGACCGCTGGGGTGGAACGCAGTACAATCGTCGAGATGATGATCTGGCCCCGGCGCCGATGGGAATCGCGCTCACGCTGGCCGCCAACACACCTGCCGATCGCGTGGCCCCAGCCGCATTCTGGGGTTATGGCTGGAAGTAGAATCTTGCAGAGCCGCAGCCGTTGAGACGCCTTCATTGGCTCTGGGATGCTCGATCCTGGAGTTCTGCGTGCTCACAAGAGCCTGACGCGAGACGCTGCCCCCGGCGTTGTGAATGTCGGTGAACGGCAGCAGCGCACGGAACAACCAGTCCTGGAGCTCTGTCTGGCGCACGCGGATCCATCAACAAGTCGCATAGGTCGCGGATACTGAACAAGGGTCGTATCTCCGCTGCCACACTCGTGGGGTGAGATGCCGAGATCTTCCACAGGCAGCCGGAATACTGCCGCGAGAGGTCCTCGTTTGCCCAACCTGGAGCACGACGACCTGCCTTCTCAGGCACTCCGGTCGCATAAGCCGTAGTCCTCGAGGAATCCCATGATTTCCCCCATCTGATCGACGCCTCCATGGGGATCAAGGCTCCCTATCTGTCGTCCACCAGTTGTGATTTTCCACAAGTGCGGATCCCGGGCAAATACTCTTGCTCTGTCAGAGCCCATCCGGTAGTTAATCCATGCGAGAGCTCCAATCGCCCACTCCTGGTCATATTCCCGCTCCCCAACCGGGAGATAACAATTCAGGTATTCGCAGAGCGCGTCCGCAGCCTCCGCGGTTTCGAAGCGTGCCATCGCGAAGCAGAATCCCTGCCCGGCGTAGCAGTTCGAGCTGGCCTGCAGTCTCTCACGGATGGCGCCATAGAACTAAACACGCCTACGGCATGACGCCCTACGGGCGAAACCACCAGAGCGGGTACATGATGCCCGGGCAGCGCTCGCACTGAAAAGTCGCAGGAGAACCTAGCTTACCTGGGTCAACTTCATCAAAATAGGCGATGGCT
>DASRZA010000479.1:0-3606 GCA_035686845.1 Armatimonadota bacterium
TTGAACGACATTCGCCTTCGCCCGGCCCCGCAGAATACCAAACACCGTCGATCCCCCGCCAGGCACGTCCGGCGCCAGGAAGAACGCATTTGTATCCCGCCCGCTTCGTCGTTTATTCTCCTGCGCCGCGACTGCTTTGCCTGTTCTCAAATCAAGGAGGTGGCACGGCCAGAACGGTGGATGAAAGAAGACCGGGCAGGGTCGATTGGTGGCGAGAGCATTGGCGACAATTAGCGTGCTGCCGTGGAATGTCGAAGGGCGAGCCGCGAGCCGATTCATGGCCCGCTCCCCCATCCATTCCGCCAGGCCCAGAACACATCCCAGTCGCGCCATCTGCTCAACGCCGCCCTCGTTCCCATCATGTCGCTCGGCTCGAACCAAAAGCCGCGTCGCCCGCCGATCCATATCCAGGATGCCGGCCGGAATTTTGCCGGTTGGCCAGGCGCCCTTCAGCACCCGTTCCACTCCAAACAGGTTCTCCTCAGCCCGCCGCGCCAGTTCCTTGTGCAGCGGTCCTTCCGCGGTCGCCCCCACCCACCAGGGCTGTCCAAAATCCCCCGACCTCACATGGGGAAGTGAGGTCGCGTGCGCCACGTACGCCGCGTACATCGCCGGCGTCGCGATCACCAGTCGGTACCCGGTTTGCGGGAAGATGGTGTGATCCCAGTATTGAACCGCCGCCGCCAGCCCCGGTTGCGGAAGCGCTTTGTCTCCCGATACCGGCACGTCCACGCAGCCCGCCGTCGCAGATGGCGCCAGCTTCAGGATCCACGCGGCAATCTCATCCTCTGCGCTGGAGACGGTTCCACCGAGCGACGGAATTCCGAGATACCAGTCCACCATTCGGCCTACCTGCACACTCCCGCCGCCCGTCCCATCCCAGATAAAATCGGTGGCCGGCGTCGGAGGATGATGGGTCTGGAGCAGCACAAAAGGGATGCCCAGCTTCGTGGCAATCCGCGGCAGCGCGCCCGGCTGCGCCGCGCTATCCGAGCGTGCAAGAGTGTAAGCGCGCACGCCGAACGCCTTCTTCAGCCATTCATCGGTCAACTGGCAGTTCCGAAAGATGTCTTCGCGGTTCTCCCACGGTCCATAAAACAGGTGCCACGGCGCCGCAATCTCCATCCGGCCCGACCGCACGTAACGCCGGATCTCATTCATCAACTCATGATGCTGGCTGCAGAAGCAGTAAATGTTCGCGCCCTCTTCGCAAGTCCATCGAAAGTCCGGGTCTCGACGCAGCAGCGCCAGCGCATACGGCGCGATATCGCGGCTGTACCAAATCCCATCCCCATCCTCGTGCGAGCGCGGTATCAGGAATACGTTCACGATCGGCCGCCGGGTCGCGCTCGCGGGCGCCGCCTTATCCAGGGCCCGCTGAGCGATCTGAAGCCATGGGAGCGGCGTAGATGTCGTGTACGGGCCTGTGAACACCGCCGGCCGGCTGAAGGGGAACAACCGCTTGTCAGGCGCACGGCCCTCAGCGGCCGCATCCAGCCAGCTCGCGAGGTCACGCATCTCAGCGGTCGCTCCCGCCTGCGACCGGCCCCAGCGAGCGTCGATCTCCGCGGCGACTTTCCTGATCCCCCGCGCCTCCGCAGCCGGCGCGTCACGCCGTTCCCGCGGGATACGCGGCCCTGGAGTAAAAGCCGGCGCCGGATAATCCACCCCGTCTACAGCCTCATCCCAGAGATAGCCCGGCGGTGGCGGAAGGGGCGCGACCTTTGCGTTCCGGATGGTTGGCGGCGTAAACGCCACTACTCCATCCACCGGCTGCCCGCTCAAATTCTCGACGATGATCCGGAGATAGCGAAACCCTTCCGGCGTCGGATTCCCGGCTCGTTCCCAACGGCTCATCGGAGTCGTGATCCGCCGCCATCCCGTCCACGTCAACGGTAGAGTCAGACGCAGATAGCCCACAGACTCCGAAAACCCCGATTCTTTGCCCAGGTCCAGAATGAGCCGGGCGTCCGGGCGAGTCCCGCTGCTGAAACAGGCAAACGTAACGCTCGATGAGAGGCCGTAATCGACGCGCGCCGGCAGCGCTCGGGTGAATCCCCCATACCGGTGTGGCTGCATCTTATATTCCAGCCGCGCGGCTGGAGCGGCCCCGTGGACGACCGTGATCTTAATCCCGCCGCCATTCCCAACGTCCACGACCCGTTCGGGTAGGGGATTGTCCGCAGGAGGCGGCAGCGTCAGCAGTGGAAACCGGGCGACGGCATGGCCCGGCGCTCGATCTTGCAGCGGTGAGACGACCGGCGCAGGCATTGCTGGCAGCGGGGTATCCGGCGTGGTTCCCGTATACCCCAGCGCTCCGAGGGCCGTCGTCACGCCGAGCTTCGCGATAATCAGGGTGGTCTTCAACCGCTGCGCCGCCGGCGCCCGGACTAAGATTCGAACACCCCCGATAGCGTATGGCGCGGTCCATCCGGCCGGCGCGTCCAGCGTTAGCGTATCCGTCTGCCATCCCGGCTTCAGGGGAACTTCGGCCCGCCGGTAGCTATCCGAGTCCCGGTACTCGTCATCCTTGCCGAGGTCGAGGTAAAGGATCGCCCCGGTCGGAAGATCCTCTGGCGCTCGGAGGGTGACGATCCCGACGAGCTGCTGCGGAGCGGGCGTCAACGTCAGCGGATGGCTCAGTCCGGCATGTCCACCGGCGGGGATATCCAGCGACAGCTCAATCCCGCCGTCGCCGTCCGCCGGCGGCGACATTCGCGCTTTTCCACCACCCCATCCATGCTGCCAGGCCGCTGGGGGCGCGCCCAGAAGGTCGGGGAGACGCGCCCCGACGCCCGCGCCCCTCCCCGGCGCCGCCACGACCATCGCCAGAAGTATCCCCGAACTGAGAAAACGTGTAAGCATGCTTAAGTTCCGTACCGTGAGCGTCTAAAAGGCCGCTGCCGTCATTCAGACATCCATTTCCCGTTTTCCCCCGCCCGAAGATTATTCCTCTTCGTTGCGCCATCCCAGGGTCCTCCATCCTCCGTCTTCCGTCCCCTGACCTCACACCCTCAACACCCTCGCACCCTCGCACACTCACCCTCTCACACGCTCACACACCCACACCCTCACACCCTCACCGTCCCCCGTCCACGTGCAGGAGTTCGAACCGTCTTATCGAACCCGGAGAAAAGGCGGGCGATCGGAATGAGTCGTCGCAGGGCCGAACCGGCCAACCGAGTCCGACCAGATGGAGGGATAGAACCCCGTGAGTTCAGCAGCCGCAGCAAATCACAGCCTCGAGAGCAGAAAGAAAAGCGCGCGGTTAAGCGTGCCCACCGCTCTCTTCCTGATCGCCGGGTTAATGTGGGCCGCCGCTGCTCCCGCCCTCGCCAGCGAAGTGTACGCCTATGGCCTCGAGAATCACGGCCAGCTCGGCAACGATTATCTTACGTACGGGGTCAAAGTTCCGGTTGCAGTTACCGGGCTCCAGAACGTCACGTCTGTCGCCGCTGGGTCTCAACATAGTCTCGCGCTCAAGACGGATGGGACTATCTGGGCATGGGGTTACAACCAGTATGGCCAGCTTGGAATTGGAAGCAACACCGATGCCGACACACCCATGGAAATTAGTGGTCTCTCCAGCGCCGCGGCCATCGCCGC
>DASRZA010000480.1:0-10155 GCA_035686845.1 Armatimonadota bacterium
GATCCGCGGGTTGGCGCCCCTCCGTTTGAGGGGGTCCCCTTTCGCCAATTGCCTCCCTGAACCGTCTTCACGATCCGCGCCGGACGCCCATTGGCGGGGGTCCTACCGGCGCCGAGGTCTGGGTCTCGTCAGCGGTCGGAGCCGGTCAGCGTAGGACGAACGGCGGACCATGCGGTAGCGCCCCAGAGAATCGGACCACCTCCACACAAGCGCCCGGGTGGCCTGCGTGTCCAGCTTCCAGATCAACGATCCGTCCCGCCGGCTCACCTGCGGGCGGCTATAGACGCGGTTGGGGACGAAGCTGATGATCTCCGGCCAGCCATCACCATCCAGGTCGACGGCCTCGAGGACTGCGCCCTCGTTACCGCCTCCGTTGTTACCCTCGAAGACCTTGCCCCAATGTCCCCGGACCTTCCCGTAGATCATGTATTCTTGTTCGGACCCGGTCGGGAACCCGCATACCAGGAGAAAACCCTCGACAGGGTACTCGTGCTGGGCGGGAGATTCCGGTGCTGCCCACGCCGCCGCCGACTCGACGGTAAGGTTGGGGTTTAGCAAGACCCGGAACTCCGGCTTCCGAGCGACTCCAGCGTTGGTCAGCTCGTATACCGATACCCGATCCTGCCAGCCCTCATTATCGCTGATCAGGAAGGGTTTCCAGCGAACCTCGAAATCCACGAAGTCCGCCCGGCACTCACGTCCGCTCCGGATCCACTTCGTGGGATTCTCGGGGCGAGACCAGGCGACGCCGGGCAGAACTGCCAAGTCGCCGGTGAACATAGCGAACATCAACAGCGCCAGGAACAGCGGCGATTTCATCTTAAATCCCCTTCTTAACGAGGAACGTTGGCCGATGGCGCCCCAGGCCGGCGGCCAGAGTTCGCTCGCATCGGGCCCTCGCACGCTGACCCGTCTTTCATTCACACTCCAGGAATATTTCCGTCAGCACGCCGTGTTCGAATCCGAGCTGGACATCCCAGGTCGTGTAGTACTCCGGGACGCAGCCTTCAGGCCGCCGGAGGAGCACTCGTCCCTTCATTCTCCACATCATTTCCCAGGACCTTTTAGCTGGCGGGCCCAGTACTCCGCGGAGGCGACTCAGAACCTCGGCCCGAGAAGCCCCCAGGGTCAACCCCAGGAATTGGAACGATCTCCGGCGCAGAGGGATCACCGGAGCGTCCGTTGGCACCGGGGGTTGAATCCGCGATATGCCGAACGTGTTGAGCACCCGATGGCCGGCGTCGTTGTAGTCGAAGCCGTCGGCGTTGATCTGGCAGTCCGGGGTCCGCCAGCAGGGCCCACCCCATCAGACCTCTGCTTAGAAACAGGTCGGAACAACCGCCGGTCGATACTCCGATTGACATCATCATAGTTCCCAATTCTTTCCGGGAAGGCTATGGATCGCCGGCTCGCAGCTCCACCACGTACGCCAGGTGTTTGCTGTCCGGGCTGAACCTGATGTTCCAGGCCGAGCGATATTCCTTGCCTTGCCTCCCATCTTCCACTATACGGCAGCCTTCACCCCGCGCTGCTATGTAGGCCACGTGTCGGCTGTCCGGGCTGAAGGTAATCTGCGTTCCCCAGAGCCATTTCCGACCTCTCTTGCCGTCCACCACGACGAACCACTCGCCGTCCTCTTCCGCCGCATAGGCGACGCGCTTACCGTTCGGGCTGAAGTCGACGGTTCCCTGTTCAATCTGGTCGTACGGCTTCCCAACCTTGCCGTGCAGCACCACGAAACTCTTGCGGCCGCGCCGCGCCACGTAGGCGATCTGCCCGGCGCCGGGGAGAAAGGTTAGGTTGGACACGTGATCGTACTCCCTGCCTTCCCTCCCATCCACCACGACCAGCCACTTCAGCAGGTCCTTCGGCTCTGCGTCGTAAGCCACGTGTCGGCTGTCGTGGCTGAACGCGAAGTCCTGAACGTCGGAGTAGCCCTTGCCGTCTTTTCCATCCACTACCGCCGACAGCCACTCGCTATCCCCTGCCAGGTAAGCCAGGCGATGGCTGTTCGGGCTGAAGACGAGCGAATCCTTAATGAAATCGTAGTACTCCCTGCTCTCCTTCCCGTCCAGTACAACGAGGTACTTTCCGCCCTCCCGCGCGGCGTACGCCATATGCTTGCCATCGGGGCTGAAGATCGGACCATCCTCGATCCGGTCATACTGTCTGCCCTCCTCTCCGTCCAGTACCACGAACTCTGTTCCGGCCTGCTGTGCCACATAGGCCACGTGTCGACTGTCGGCATTGAACGCGAGGCTGCTTACGCCGTCGAATTCCCTTTCTTCCGTTCCATCCAGTACCACGAACCACCTGCCGCCTCGCTCGGCCTGAAAGGCCGCGTGCCGGCTGTCCGGACTGAAGGTGAGACTCTCTTCGGCGATGTTCTCATATGCCTCGCTCTCCTTGCCGTCTACCACCGCGACCCACTTGCCGTCGCGCTCTGCCTCGTACCCCACGCGCCGACCGTCCGGGCTGAACGTGAGGCTGTCCCCCTGGATCTCGTCGTATTCTCTGCCTCCCCTTCCGTCCACGACCACGAGCCACCTGCCGCCCCGCCTGGCGATGTACGCCATATGCTTGCCGTCGGGGCCGAATATCGGAGACCATTTGCTCATCGCGTCGTATGGCTTGCTCTCTTTGCCATTCACTACCACCAACCATCTGCCGTCCCGTTCTGCCCGGTACGCCAGGCGCCTGCTGTCCGGGCTGAACGTGGGGCCTGAGCTGCCGACGCTATCGTATCGCTTGCCCTCCTTTTCGTCCAGCACCACGGACCATTCGTCTCGCCGCTGTCTTCCACTGGCTGGGGAGTTGGGGGCCCCGGAAAACCTGGCGCTTCTCACCGTGCCCAGGCTGTTAGCCTTGCGGGGGGTCGCCGCCATCCCTCTGCCCGAAGGATTGGCGAGCTCCGGTACCAACAGCAGGACTGCCGCCGCCAAAACTGCAGCTTGTACAGATATCCGCTTCACACGCCCCTCCCCTTTCCCATGCAGCCGCCGTGCGCCGCCGCTCCCGGCCAGTCCACCGCGTCCACGTTGTAGGCGCCGTTCCGGTCCGCGCGGGTTACGACCTTGAACGGCCATTCGCTCTCCCTTCCTGGATCGCGGCGGGCGCCGACCGGAAGCGCGTACGCCCATATAGAGCTCTCGTCGTACATGCGGGCGGCGACCTCCAGATCACCCTGTCGAACCCGGTGGGAGGCCGAGGCCCTCGCTCATTCAACGGATGCTCGGATCGGCTCTACCCGCCCCTGCAGCCATCGGGCGGTCCACCACGCGCGGCCGGCCAAGCCACCCTACTCGATAGCATCCAGGCGGGCCGCGGTGTCCACCACGGCATAAAGCCGCCTTCCGGGCCCTATGGCGACCGGTACCGCGCCTCCGATTTTCCACATGATCTTCCTGCCCTCGGTGAGCGCGTAGAGGGTAGGGCGGGATGGCGACGACTGGGCGGCGATGTCGAGGTAGAGGTGGCCCTTGCCGTCGACGAGCGGCGACGTGACGATCTTGCCGGGGAAGGCGTGAGCCCGGAGGCGTCCGCTCATGTCCAGAACCCAGAGCCCGTCAGATGATCCGAGGTAGATGACGCCATGCCACCCCAGGGTCGGTCGAAAGAAAGCTGTCCCGTAACCGGGCTTCTGCGCCAGTTGGGCCTGCCGGGTCATGAGCGGCACGTGCCACAGCACCGCTCCCCGGGCGCCGATCGCATAAAGCTCCCGCGGGGACATGGATGGCGCGCCCGGGTGGCCCGGCTGTATTGGCAGGATCAAGAGCTCCCCGTTCATGCCGATCACGGGGGGCTCAAGGGATCCGAGGAGCGATGTCCAGATCGCTTCGCCCTTCGCGTCGAGCGCATACAGCCGCTCAGACGTGGCGACGTCGATCCGGCCGGGCCCCGGCCGAACAGCAACCCCCTCAAATTTGCCCTGCACGCTTAGCGACCACTTGAGCTTCCCTCCGGGCGTTACCGCGTAAAGCAGACTGGATGGCGCCTCGACCTCCGGCAAATCGTAGAGAATAGCCCCAAGGTACACCGTGCCGTCCCCTCCGAGCCCGGGGCTGCCGAGCGTTTGGACGTAGCTCGCTGGATTGCCTCCGGGCCGGATATGGAAGTTCCAAAGCAGCTTTCCATTGCTGGCTGCTAAGGCGTAGAGGGTCCCGCCAAGGTCTGCGGCATAGACCGTCCCGTTTGCGGGGAGCACCGTGTCACCCATCCATCCGGCGGTCTGGTACATCCACCGGATTTTCCGCGCCGGCGAGAGGCTGTAGAGGGCGCCATCGATGGAACCAATGTATATATTACCCGCGCCGTCTACGGCCGGCATGCTGAGATGGACGCCTCCCCGCCAGGCCAGGTGTCGGGTCCAGACGACCCTGCCGTGGATGGGGCCGCGGAGGGACGTGCGATTCGTGTTGCCCGGATCGTGGCCCTCCTTGGGCCACGGGCTGTTGGCCAGGCCGCCACTGCTTGCCGGCGGCGCAGGTGCGCGGGACGCGGCGCGCGAGCGGCGGGCTGGCGCGGCTCCTCCAGCACAATATGTGACAGAGGCCAGGATGAGCGCGATGATCGCCGCCGCTGAGACGGATTGGAAGTGCTGTTTCCGAGTCATTTTGCCTTCGGTTCAGGACCGTCGTACAGGAGATTCGCTGCGCCTCATCCCCACTGCCTGCAGTGTACACCAGGATTCCCACTCGTAGCTCGACGCATCATCGCAGGCCGGCGCCGTCATAACCGAACACGCGGGGTGAGCGAACGTCGCCATATAGGTAAGACGTAACCGATCCTGGGTATGCTTCGACGTGAGGCCACGAGCATCCATCCGGGCGGCTGGCTGTCCGACAGCGCGGCGATCTGCGAGCGCTCGAATAGGATCAGATGTATAATAACGTCCCGAGCAGGCACGCGACCGGGAAAAGTCCAGACCAATAGGGATGAGCTGACGCCGACGTTGGATGCGTTCTGCGCGACAACGGCCAGGATATGCGGCTCGAAACACCCGGACGCACCGCCCCGGCCCGCCGGCGGCCATTCTGGAGATCCGTCAGATGATACCCATCAGGTCCCGAGTTCGAGTTTTCAAGGCCCTCTGCCTGTTGACGTCCGTGGTCTGTATTCCGCTCGCGGGGCGGTGCCTCTGGCCCCGGCCGAAGAATAAATCGGGGGCGCCCCCGGCCGTCTACAGCCTCAGGGAGCATCCGGTGGCGATACCCCGGACGCCGCGGGGCGCCGAGTTAGCGGGCCTGGCTCGGACACCCTGGCCCAAGGCCTATCATGATCTCCAGAACCGGTCGCGCAGCCCCCTTCCCGGGCCGCGCCAACCTACAATGGGTTGGAGCGCCTTTGTCGGCGATTACCGTGGATCAGGCGTCGGTCCGCCGGCCGTGGGAGAGAACGGCGTCGTGTGCAGGGGAGCGGACAGCGAGCGCGTAAACGGGTTCACTGGCGGCGGGACTGTGGAGTCGCGTACTACCGCCGGGAAGCTCTCGTGGTCGCTTGGAATCGGCTCGGTGATCGGTTCGTCTCCCGCGTTCGCAGGGGATGGCGTCGTCTATGTGAACTCCGATGATGGCTTCCTTTACGCCATCGATCCAGGTGGAAGGATTCGCTGGCGGGTCCGCCTCTGGGAGAAGGAGCGGGCGAAGCTCAAGTTCGTCGGTGTCCCGGGCGTCTGGGATGTCTCGCCGAGCATCTCAAGGCGGGGCGTCGTGTTTACCCCAACAACGGCATTGCGCGGTAATGCCGGAACCGAGGGCTCTACCGGCGAGGACAGCCGGCTGTACGCGGTGAGTCCAAATGGAAAGGTTTTGTGGCGAATGGATCTGCCAGGGCAGGCTATAGACCGATGCCCCGCTGTGGCCTCCGATGGCAGCCTTTATCTCACGACGTCCCGCTGGTTGTATGCGCTCGATGAACACGGAACGGTCCGGTGGCGAAGGGCGGTCGGAGATTGGAGCAGCCAGCCTCTAATTACCGACGATGGTTCAGTCGTCATTTGCGACTCAGGGAGGGTGCTTAAGCTTTTTACATCGGGCAAACTGATTTGGCGCCGCCCGATCGGCGGGGCCCGGGACTTGGCCCTGGGATGGCACGGCGACATCTATGTCGGATGTGACGCTCTGATTGATAAAGCTCGTCTGGGAAAACAGGAGAGTATTGCGGGGTGGCACGGTGACATCTATATCGCCGGTGCTCCAGGGGGTATTTGCAGCCTCACCGCCGGCGGCCGAATTAGGTGGTGGGTTTGCCAGCATCGTTCAATCTCCGGCGTCCCCGTGGTTGATCGAGACGGTAACCTATACGTCGGCCTCTCCGACGGCTTCGGTCACGAATGGCTCTCATCCCTGACGAAAAATGGAGTTGTTCGCTGGCGCTACAAGTTTCATGGCGACATCACAGGAAGCGCGATAGGCGCGCCCGGTCAGCTTTACGTCACCGCGCGTAATCACCATATCTATTCGCTCGGGGATAGGCGTCCGGAATCGCGGCATTAGGCTCGGTGTTCCAGACACGCAACTTCCAGAGTGTTCGCAGCGGCGCGCCGTGGGCTGAGCCAACCCCATCGCGAGGATGGACAACCCGAGGGCCGCCCACGCTGCGATCAGACCCCTGCATGGAAACAGGTCGAAACGACCGCCGGTCGATATGCCGCTTGACATTACCATCGTTCGTCATCCCTCCCGGGCGGGCGATGGAGCCTCGGCTCGCAGTTCCAGTACCGCAGATCGTCATAGTTGGCCCCCACGGCCACCAGGCGCGAACTGAACCGGGCCAGCGCGAAGACGGGCACGTGAAGGGCGGCATAGGTGCGCAGCAGACGGCCGGTGCGCCGGTCCCAGAGTTGCACCCGCCCGCTGGCGCACCCGGTGATCAGGATCCGCCCGCCCGGCCACGGCAGCCAGTCATCCACCTCGCCTGCGTATCCTTTGAGCGTCAGCCGCCGCCGACCGCTCTGCGCATCCCAGATCGCCAGGCTCCCGCCGGAAGCCGAAAACAGCTCCGATCCTTTGCTCGAGAACCGGAGCGTATCGCCATCCGCCCCCTTCAGGCCGGCGACGCGGACTCCGCCCTTCGAGATGGTCACGTCGGCGCCGTCGCGGTCAGGGTCACCAGACCGATCGAGAGCCGCTAGGGCGCCATCGCGCGAGGGTACGAACGGCCGTCAATCGTTGGCCATCGCCACCCACCCATACGCAGGCGAGGCGCCGGCTGCCAGGCGACGCCGGACCCTGGCAAGGTCGCCCTCCATATATGACCGCTCCTCCGGGTTCTTCGTCCTCTCGAGCTTATTCAGGCATTCCCGTTTGGCCGCACGATACGCCTGGATCGCCAGGGCGGGACGACCGGCGATGTCGTAGACGTGGCCCAGGTCCGCCAGATCTCCGGCGGGATCAGCATCCAAATGGAACCCCTTCCTACCGGCCCGGTAGCAGGCGACGGCACGGTGATGATAGCCAAGCAGATCGTTTGATGCTCCCAGGTAACACAGCGTGATAGGGTCACCGGGATGATTCCTGAGGGTCACGCGAAGCTGCCGCATCGCCTCCCGCACCATCTGGGGGCACGGCCTGTCGCAAGGCTGCAGCCGCCCATCTCGCCAGGCGTAAGCGTCGGTCCAGCGCGGTTTCTGTGCCTCGCACGTCGCAGAGTCGATCCGGTTAGTAATGAAGATCGCCCGCTGGCCGCCGCGCTCAATGCGGCCCTCCCACATTCCATCGATACTGTCCAGCGTCCCGGCCGCGGCAATGCCGCCATGCGCCCAGGCCCAAACCGAGACGTGCTCGGGCTCGCAGTCTCCTGCAGGATAGAGCTCATAAACGAGCACCTGGGGAACCGCGCCGGAATGCAGGCTCTCCACGATTAGATCAGCAGCCCAGACGTCGTCAGACGCATTGCCATCGACACGGGCGATGGGTTCTGATTGCCACACACGCCGGTAGCTGCCGACCTTCCCGTTGAACAGGGAGAGAATGATCGTGTGCGGGGCCGGCTGACGATCCCCGTTTGGGTCCATAATGCCTGAAAGCACAAGCCAGCTTCGACCCGGGATCGGCGCAGGAAAGGCTCGCACCCGCAGGACGGTGCTGCCCCGCGGCAGCATCGGCTGAACCTCGCGGCTCACCTGAAGCATGAGGCTGGCCTTGCGCAGCCAGGAGGCTGCCTCGCCGGCAGCGGACCGAAATCGCACAGCACGGGAGAATGCCGCGACCGCGTCGCGGTAGAGGCCCAGCCGAAGGCAGCTTTTCCCGAGACCCTGCTCCGCACGAGGTGAAGGTCCGAACTTCGCGATGATATGGCTGAACGCATCCCGCGCATCCCGCGCCGTCCAAAGTAGCGGCTTATCATCCTCGGGGCGCGGCAGCCTCTCCGGCGCATCGGCGAGGAGCCGTTCCGCCCAGCCCAGTGCCGCAGCTTCGACGGCCGGATCGACTATGCAGACCCGAGCGTTCGGCTTTGCCGGCGGGTGCGGAACTGGCCGGCGTGGAACGGCCCGGTGGTGTGGAAACATCGCCGCGGCTGCGGCCGCGGCGGCCACGACCGCAAGAATGCGGATATTCGCAATATCAGTATCACCACGCATGATCTGTACTCCCGAGCGCCCGGTTGGATCCCCGGCGTCATTACCGGGACCGGCCTGATGCCTCATTCCGCGAGTACGGGGGTATTCCTTCTTGCGATCAAGGGGTAATTATTCCCTTCTTGCGAGAGGGTTTTGGCTCGTCATCGGCCCGGCCGGTTGTTCGCTCCGAATGACGACGATCAGCGGGTAAATCGGATACTATTCTCCCTGTTCCGCCGCCGTGACGCCGCCGGCGCCGGAGGCGTGACGCCGGCGAGGCCTCCCCATTTCAGAAGGGCCGGAGGGCTGCCGCTTCCAGATCGTCACCAGATAATCGATGCTGTCGTCGGCAGTCCCGGCGATGAGAGCCCCATCCGGTGAGATAGCGGCGGCATTAATCGGCCGCGGATCGCTCGCGGACTGTTCGAGCCGCCAGTTGCCCGTGCTCCAGGTCTCCATCCGCCTGCCGGGCCCGGTCGTCATAAGCGAGCGGCCGTCACGGGAGAAGCCATTCACGGTTATCAGGGCCTGGCCATCGAGACGGCGCAGGCGTCGGCCCGAGTGAGCTTTCCATATTACGACCGCGGGTTTATCGTGCCAACGATTCATGACGCCTGCCGCCAGGAAGCGGCCATCAGGCGAATACAAAAGTTGTTGAACGGTATCCCCGCCGGCCGTGTCAAACCCGTGCGCCTGCCGCCAGTTCCAGGTGGTCCAGACTGTAGCGCCGCTGTCATCCCCTATCGCGAGCCGGCGTCCATCCGGCGAGTATGCGAGACTCCAGGGCCAATCCATCCCGTCGAATTCGTGGAGCAGCCGGCCGGTTCTGGTGCTCCAGATCGTCGTGAACTCTTTGTGCCCGCCCGCGGCCAGCGCACGCCCGTCCGGCGAAAAGACCGCGCTCCCGATGGCGCCATGCGGAATGGACTTATAAACCTGAGACGTTCTGCTTCGACATCCCACAGCTCGAGAAAACCGTCACCTCCGCAGGTCAGGAGTCGTCCATCCTTTGAAAAGGCCAGAATTCCGCCATCATCCGGGTAGGCGTCGCTACGAAGGGAACGGACTCGCCGCCAGGTTCGGGTGTCCCTCATGTCAATCCGGCCATCTCCAACCGTGGCGAGAAGATGACCGCGAGTCGCGAAAGTCGGCGCGGCGGCGCCTCGACGGGTAAGGAACGGCCTTGCGAGAGGCGGCGGGGGAACACGGCGAACGGCGGCTATGTTCCAGATTTCCATCCCGTCGGGCACGGCTGTCACGAGGATCCGGCCATTCGGCCCGAACTCCAGCGCGTCTACCTCTCCGCCGGACCCGTCCTCATCTTTCGTGAATGAGGTGTCGAGCGCGCGGATCAAATGACCGGCGGCCGTGTCCCAGAGCTGTGCGGTCGAGAAATATCCCCCAATGGCGACCATCTTGCCGTCCCTCGAAGCCGCGAGCGAATCGACGTAGGTAGTAGACTTGAGGCGCTTACCCGTCGTGCCAGTATCCGCATCGTAAATGGTTGCCCAGTTGTGTTCGGAGGCATCATCACTCACGGCGAGCTGACCGTTGGAGATGAACGCCATATGCGCAACCTGCGCGCCCATCCTCAC
>DASRZA010000481.1:0-36370 GCA_035686845.1 Armatimonadota bacterium
GTCAGCATCCCCGCCCGGCTGGCGCCCTACTTGAACCCGGCCGCGGTTGGAAACCGCAAAGTCGTGAAGTACTGATAGTTAGCGGAAGGGATTCGACGGCTTCGTTTTGGCGCGGCTCGCGCCTCCGCCGCAGACCTCTCTCCCAACCTCTCCCCTGCGAGGGGAGAGGAGCCTCTAACTCCAGCCTTTGTGATAGCCCCTTCGTCCTCCGTCCTTCGTCCTCCGTCCGCGCCCCGCGCCCCCGCCGCAGACCTCTCTCCCTTATTTTCGATTATCATCTCGTGGAACTTTTTGACTACAAGCTGCGTCAGATGTTTGACTACAAGTTAAGTCAGGAGAATTGGATGGAAAGCAGACGTCAGTTCAGCCCTTCCGAGTGGCAGGTTCTTGAGTATATAACCGCGCGCGATCCCGTTACGGTGCGGGAGGCGGCGGCGCATTTTGCTGAATCTCATCGATGGGCCAGGACCACGACACTGACGCTGATGGAGCGGCTTCGCCGAAAGGGCTATCTCAAACGCCAGAAAACCGACGGCGTATTTCGCTACGCTCCGGCGGCGCCGCGCGCCGAGATGCAGAAGAGTCTGATCCGAGATTTTGTGGGCAGCGCGCTTGGCGGCGCGGTCTCGCCTTTGCTATCTTTCATTGGGGATGAGGTTCAGCTGAGCGACCATGAGTTGGAGGATCTCAGGCAGTTGGTCCGGCGACTTGATGCCAGCGCGGAGGGGAGCGAGCCATGATACCTTCGCCGGCGGGGCTGGATCGATGGACCGATTTCCTCGAGCTCTCACTGCTCCGTGCATCGCTGCAGGGAGGACTTGCCATCTTCGTGGTCTGGCTGCTGACGCGCGCGCTACCGCGACTCTCTCCCCGGGCGCAGAGCTGGCTCTGGCGGTTGGCTTACTTGAAGCTGTTGATAGCCCTCGCCCTGGTCGCGCCGATCAATCTTCCGCTGCTGCCTCCGACCGCGTCTCCACCCCGCGCAGCCTCGCCCTCTTTCGCCGGTTCGCCTCGGTTGCCCGTCGAAGCCCCGGCTTTGCATACCCATCGCAACCCTGCGACCGCAGAAAGCAGGCCCCGATCCACGCCGGTCGCGTCAAGCCTGCCGCGCTTGCTGCCCACTTTGCTGCCATGGATCTGGCTCGCTGGCGCAATCGTTTTTGGAGCTGCAGCGCTCCGGGACGGAGGGAGAATGCAGCAGCGAAAAAGGTCCGCATCGCCGGTCGAAGAGTCGGCGCTGTCACATACGCTGAATGATCTGCGTGAAAGACTTGGGATCCGCCGGCGGGTGGCGCTGCTCGAAATGGATGATCCGGGTGTCCCGATGCTGGTCGGGGCGCTGGGGCCGGCGATCCTGCTGCCGCGCTCCATCCGCGAACAATGCTCCGATCGTGAGCTTGAGCTTGTCCTGGCCCACGAGCTTGCGCACTTGCGGCGCGGCGATCTTATCTGGTCGTGGCTTCCGGTCACGTGCCGCATTTTGTTCTTCTTTCATCCACTGCTCTGGCTGGCGGACCGGGAGTCGCGCCATGCGCAGGAGACCGCTTGCGATGAGATCGCGATCAAGTGCAGCGGCGCCGCGCCCGCCGATTATGGATCGCTGCTTGTTAAGGTCGCGGCGATCTGCCGCGCCTGCCCTGTGAATGGGTTCGCTGGCGCTGCCGCCATAGAATCATACCGCACTCTCAAAAGGAGGATTACCACCATGCATTCGCTTCACCTACGTCGCCACCGCTCGTGGATCGCGGTCGGTACCGGCCTCACAATCTTCGGAATAATCGGGGTTGTCCCGTGGAAAGTAGTCGCGCAGCGAACCCCGGCGCCAACGTCCTCTCCGCCGGCGCAGACCGCCCCGGCGCCAGGCTCTCGACATACCAGGGCCGAGCAGACGCCGATGCTCCTGGCGGCAAATCCCGTTCATCACTCCCAACCGAAGAAGCACGTGATGAAGGCTTCTAAGCTCGCTGTTCGCCGCCCCGCAGTCCACCAGGGAAACACGGCGGCCCTCAAGACGAAGCTGGCCGCCGCCCAGATGCAGCTTCGTGAGATGGAGGATCTGAACCGGCGTTCGCAGCGCAGCCTGCTGGCGGCCCGCGCCCGGCTTCGCAAGACGGACCAAGCGCTTGCCCAGGCCAACCAACAGCGGCTTGATGAAACCCGTGCCGCCGCGGTGTCGGATCTGGCCCGGGCGCAAGCCGAAGAGACGCGCGCGGAGGCGCAGTACCGGATCGGCGCCGGTTCTCTTGAAGAAGTCTTGAGGGCGCGTCTGACTGCGGCGAAGGCCGAAGCTAATCTCCATCCCGGGAGCGCCGCGAACAGTGACCGGACAGCTGCGGCACAGAAGCTTCTCGGGGTAGAAGAGAGCCAGTATCGCGCGGGGGTCGTCGACCAGCAGGCGGTAGAGGACGCCAGGTACAAGCTCGCGCTCGCCGAGGCTGCACAGAGCCGCGATCCCGCTCTAGAGAGTTCCTTGGCCGCGGTGGATCATGCCACAGCGCTTCTGAATCTTGCGCAAACCAGGTACTCCGCCGGCGTCGAAAGCCAGTCTGCTCTGCAAGAAGCCCAACACCAGCTGGCCGCCGCACAGGCCGCCCTCGCGAAGATCCGGCAGAAGCGGTAAGCGCGGGCGCGGGGCGCGGGGCACGGACGGAGGACGACGGACGAAGGACGACGGACGACGGATGGAGGAGAGGGTACGAGGCGGGACGCGCGAAGAGAGGGCGGCGGGTTTTTTGAACCCTCGAAGGAGGGTTTCGCGACCCCAGAGCCCGGTTTCAACCGGGTCTGCAGTGAGGCGCGGGGAGCTGCGCGCGAGGACGGGTTTGACTCATCCTTCATCCTTCATCCTTCATCCTTTTTAGGTCCTCCGTCCGTTAGAGTCCGCTGAACTCGTACCAGTCCACGGTTAGCCAGTCGGGACCATCATTCTCCGCCCGAATCTTATGCCGGCCCGGGCCGAGAGGAATGGTATAGGTGTGGTTGATTTCGTTGGCGGTGGCGGCATTCTTGCCATCGCGGTCACTTATGGCGGCGGTGAGGCGCGGATGTCCATCTACGTTTACCACCAGGCGGGCGCCGGTCTGCGCCACCGAATTCACATGGATCCTGACTGCGCCGATTCGCCGGGTCCGTACGACGAATGTTGGAGGACTGCGGAGTTCGGGGTGGAGTTTGCCCTGCAGGAAGCCATTGGGCGCGCTCGGATTCGCGGCGCTGGCCGATGTGATCAAGAACTGATTCTGATCCGGCCGATCCCAGACCGGGTCGCATGAGATTCGAATGGTCGCGGCGCCCGGGAGAGGCGTCCACCGCGGGAGGTCGATTCTTAGAACGTCCCATGTCCGCAATTGGGGAACGGTCACGCTCAGAACGCCAGCGCGCGATCTGCCGGAGAGTGTCTGGATCGGCGAATAGGTCCACGCGGCGGGCTTGGCCACCGCGCCTTCCACCTGGTAAAGAATGACTCTGGTAGGCCGCACGGCGAGCGCGAGGCGCAGCCGGCCGTCAGTCCGGACCCGAGGCGTAAGAGCATCGTAGTCGCGATTGATCAGGTGAACGACCAGCCGGCGTTCAGCCGGCTGCGCTTGGATCGTTATCTCGGCGCGGCCGGAGAAAGCCCCGGCGCCGGGATCCTGCCACTGAACGCCGTGCAGCAGCGGCGCGATCCGACGGACGAACCGGGCCTGGCTCTGAATGGTCGCCAGCGTGCCATCGGTGGAGGCGTCGGATCCGAACGGGCCATGAACCGGGTACGCGAAGAAGAGCCCGGCCGCGAACACCTCCGGAGCGTAAGCGTCCAGCCAGGCCACGCGTTCCGCGGGCTTGAGCTGTTCCCACGGCATCCCGTCGCCCCAATCATGGAAAACCATGATGGGCACGTCTTTACTATCCATGAGCGTCCGGCTTCGCGCATAATCGCCGCGCCACTGGGCGAGGTAGCTTCCCGTAGTGGAAAGAACGCCCGACGCGGTTTTGGGAAAGCCGCCCCACATCCCGGCGATCTGATAATCCACCCAGCGGTTCAGACCATTCGCCGCCAGCCATACCCGGCGATGATGACGAGCCGCGTACGCTCGCAGCGTGGTCGTGTAGTACTTCCAGACCCGGTTGTTGCGCGCGGCCGAGAAACTATCGCCTGTAATCGCGTTCGGATCGCCCCAGATTGGCCAGAGGGGGTTAGCTGCCTGATCCGGCTGATCCGCCCAACCGTGGTCGCGCAGGTAGGCGGAGTAATCAAATGTTCGAATCGTACGGTCAGGACACTCATCCGCCCGGGAGAGATCGATCTTAAACCGGGTCTGCCAGCGAGGGTCCGCCGAGGTCCAGTGGGCCTGTGTAATGAACCGGCGCGTTAGATAGTCCCGAAACGCGGCCAGGCCATAGGAATCGCAGCCCTCATGAGAGGAATAGACCCCGCTCACCTCGTCCATGAAAAGAGTATCGACCCCGGCGTCTATCTGCTGTTCGGCCCATTTTAAGACGTATCGCAGGTACGCCGGGTTGGCGGTGGCGCCGTGATAATAGGCGCCGCTGATAGTAAAAAGCTGGCCGTTCGGATCACGCGTCGCCAGATCCATAAACGTGGCGGCGCTGATCCCGTTTTCGCCGCGATAGAGGGCCGAGCAGGTCACCCCGCCGCCCAATAGCGCGCCATGATTGTGCGCCAGGCGCACAAAATTCTCCTGACCCCGGAGATCGGGAGCGTTGGCCCATTTGAACCAGGCCCGGACCCAATCCTGGGAAGGTATCGAGGCGGATAACGCTGGCGCATCCGCCGCGTTATCGAATTCGTTGATGCTATAGACCGTGATCTGGTCTGGCGTGGAGGGCAGGCGAACGGATCGTGGAGCGGACGCGGCGGAGTGAATCGCAGGCCGGTTTGCGCCCAAATAAACAGGCGGCGCCGCGTGGGCCGGCGCCGTCACACCGATTAATCTGAGGATAGTAAGAATCCCGATCCATTCGAATCGGGATTCCGGTCGGCGGCAGACGACGAGCATTGCCCGCGTCCACCGCCGGATCACAAGTGCCACGTTTTGATGATCAGTGACCGGCCGCCGGCGCTGCAGGAGCAGGCGGCTGAGCGGGGGCCGCGGCCGGCGCCTGACCGTTCTTCATCTCCTTAGGATCCTTCCAGGGCGGGACACCGGGTGTATAAACACCTCCGGACGCCGGCGGCTGGACCGCTCTATATCCTAAGAAGCCGATGACAACCACAATTACGGCGATAAGAATCGCGATGACCGGCACGGGAACAGATTTCTTCATCGACTCTCCTCTGAATTATTGACCCGTAAACGACCACATACCAAAGTACTGGGCAGGATTATTATTCGAGTCCACGCATGGTTTTGGCGGCGCAGGGCTAAATGACGAGATGGGCGGCTGGTTTCCCTGGCGTTGGAGGGTTTGATCGAATTTCATCCATTTGACGTGTCCGTCGCAGAAAGCGTAGTTCGAGCCGCCCGAGTGACCCTTCGACGCCGCGATACCGCCATTCTGACCGTAGAGGAACTCGCTATCGTTGCAGAAGTCATCTTGCGCCCATCCTTGACCCCATTGATGATAGCCGTTCCATCGTTCGGCAATGAAGATGGTCGATGCGGGCGCGGTGATGGAGCTATCCTTCTGATACGCCGGCCAGCCATAAAGATCCTGGCCCCATTTGCCCGTAGCCGCTTCGTCGTCATAATCGAAGTTCTCACTATAGGAAACCGGCACAGCCGTGCCGCGGTTGTACGTGTCGTCGGGGCAAAGGAAGACCGCCTGACTCTTAACATAAGGGTCCAGAAGCTCGTTCCAGGCGTTGGTACCGGGTGGGTCAGGCCCCTCGCCGTATGGGTTGGTGTGAACGCCGTCATAATCCTGCACATACATGAACTCCGCCGTCATCATCTGCTTCTCATTAGACGCGCAGGTTATCTGCCTCGCCTTTTCCCGCGCCTGAGCAAAGACCGGCAGCAAAATTGCCGCCAAAATAGCGATAATTGCTATAACCACAAGCAGCTCAATGAGAGTAAAGCCGCGTGTACTACGTCGCATAAAATCCCCCTGTTTAACGGGAGTCGCGGACATTACGCCCTCGACCCAAATTCCGTATCTCGCGATAAGACGCGAGAATAGGAACTAACTCATTGAGTCCCTTTCTTACCGGACCCGCAAGATTCCTTTTGAATCCGTAAAATATAAATCCAGTCCTATAAGGCCGTGGGATATCTCTCGACCGGGCCATGTTGACCCGGTCGCTATCACCACACCCCTTCTTCCTACCCTTTCCGAACGGTGGGCCGGAACTGGGTCACCGGCGCCGCGGGAGTAGGAGCGGGGTTGACAGGGCGAGACGGTATCGGCTCCGCGGACCCGTTTGTTTCGGTCGGCGCCGGCCGATTCACTCCACCACCGGTGATTACCTGCGCCGCCATGAGCGTTTGGACCACGCGCATCACGTCATCGGATCCGGCTGAGGCGGCGCTCTGGCTTCCTGCACCGCCTCCCGTCGAACCGAAGTTCACAAACTGGCCCTTGGAAAGCGCCGTCGCGACCTCTCGCGTCAGGTCCGGGGCAAGTTCCAGCCGGCGCAGATCGAGATAGAGGCCTCCTGCCGCCAGCAGCGCCTCAGCCTTCATCCGGATCGAATCGGCTTCGGCTTCGGCGACCGCGCGGATCAAGGCGGCCTGGGCCTTTCCATCGGCTTCCTTCTCAATCACATTTTGCTCGGCGTCGGCACGCGCCTGGGTGATCTGATTCGCGGCGAGCTCACCTTCACGCTGCGCTCGGACCGCGGCCTGCTTTTCAGCTTCCGCCCGGGCGATCGCGGCGCCATTCGACGCGATCTGCATGTTCAGCAGCCGCTCCTGGTCGTTTACTTTCTGCGCGGCCTCGAGCTGGGCAATTTTCGCCCGCTGTTCCTCCTGAGCTTGGACGACATCTGCGTTCGCCTTGGCGCGGGCGGCCGATTCTCGCCGACGGGCCTCAGCGACTTCGCTGATAACGGCCTTGATATTCAGGCTGTTGAAGGTCAGGCCCAGATCGAGCAGTTCTCGCGAGCAAGCGTCTTTAATAATCACCGCCAGTTCGTCGTCTTCTCCGCGCTCAACCATCCGTTCGGTAACGCCGGAAGCAACCACCATCTCGCCGCGCGGGCCGGTCGGCGCCAGCGCTGTGCCCGGACCCAGAGCGGGCGCAGTCGGCGCGGCGATCGCCGGGGTTGTGTTTGTCCGGGCGTTGAAGAGTTGATCATGCCTGAGCAGGTTTATCGCCCGGCGCCCGGCCGAGGAGAGCACGTCCGTAAGAGTGGAGAGCTGTTCGTTAGGTGGCTTGGAAAAGAACTTATTCGCGGCGGTATTCACCATCGCGTCGTTTTCCCCTACGCTGACAATGGCGGAGGCCCGCACCGTCACCTTAACCGGGGCAGGTGTCCCGCCGGGGTCAATATCGGCAGTCTGGTCGGTGATCTCGATATCGACGTTAATGGCGGAGGCAGGGATGGAATTTTGTTTCGTCACGATCGGTACCACAATCGCCTTACATGGCCCCCTGAAGATCTTCAGGTTGCCGTTCAGCCAGCTAACCAGCAGGATCTCGCCCGCATTCACGCTGCGTAGTATATGGCTGACCATGCTCGGAACGAGAACGAACGCGAGAATGACGACGCCGATGGCGATCCAGACAGATTCACTCATGAAATACTCCTTCAATATTTGCGGCACGCAACTTGACGCGCCTGGTGATGTATGGGCGCCCTGCGCCGAGCCAGGGCGCCTATTCCAGCGAAACGGTCACTCGCTCCTTTTCTTCGTCCACATCCTCGATCTTGAGCTGATCGCCTACTCGTACGGGCAGCGAAGCCTGCCGCGAGGAGATCCGGGCGCTGAGCTGCACCATTCTTCCGTCGTGAATCACCTGTACGATCCCTCGACCGTTTCTGAAAGGCGTTACGGCCGTGGCCTCTGTCATCACCAGCTCGGTGAGAGGGGAAGCGGGCTTACCGGCGAACTGAAAGAGATAGTCCCATAGCGGCGCTACCGCAAAATGATCCAGCAGAACGGCAGGCAAGATGGCGATCAGACCGGCCTCCCAGGCGCCGAGCCGTGCCGAATCCATCAATGCGTAAGAAAACGCGCCGAAAAAAGCCAGCACGGTAAAGACGCCGCGCATGGAGGGGACAAAGCGCAGCGCGTTGAAACTCGCCAGGGGTGAATTGGCGCTATTTGTCGTGCTCGCGGCCGCTCTTGCGCCGCGGGGAACGAGAGGCCCCGCCGTGCGGGGCGCCGCGATCGCTGCGGGGCCGGTATGCGAATGGAGTGCGCCGGACGCGCCATGCCCATGGCCGCCGAGGGCGTGGCGACTGTGGCGGCCAATGCCTGGCAGGGCCATCATAATCAACCCGGCCAGGCCAACGAGCATCAAAGTCAGATAAAATGTCATGATAGTTTCAGACGGTTCGGCCCGTCACCAACGTTTTTGACATCGACGCCGCGCATTCCTGCACGTGCTCGGCGATACGTGAAAGCAATTGCGAATCTCTAATTCTCGTGTTTATGAAGGATCGGTGGCAGGCTGTGGCGAAACGTCGAAAAATGGAGTGTCGCCGCCCTGGAGTACGGAGCAGAGATGTCGAGGACAGAAGCAATCAGATTTAAGGGGACTCGCCAGGGCGTTCATCTCCTCATCGAGCCGGAGGTGGATCTCCAGGAAGTGCTGGTGGAACTTGATCAACGGCTCAAGAGCTCGGACCAATTCTTTCGGTCGGCTGCCGTGATGCTCAATGTTGGAGATCGGGAGATGAGCGAGAGCCAGCTTGCCTCCTTGAAGGAGATTCTGCTCCGCTACGGGCTGGAGATTGTCTCGGCGCAGGCGGCGCACACCGATACCCGATCGGTGCTGCGAAGCCTCGGCGTGGATGTGAGTATGCCCTCGGAATCCGGCGGGCTGCTGGTGGCGGAGCGGCCGGCGCCGCTGCCCGAGGGGCCGGGACGGCCTGGTTCGAAGGCGCCGCCGCTGGCCGGAGAGGCTCTCGTCGCGCATCGAAATCTCCGGTCGGGGCAATCGCTGCATCACTCGGGCGATATCTGCCTGATAGGCGACGTGAATCCGGGCGCGGAGCTCGTTGCAGGGGATAATGTTATCGTATGGGGAAGTCTTCGTGGAGTGGTGCACGCGGGGACGCGCGGGAATGATCAGGCGGTAATATGCGCGCTGGAGCTCGCGCCAACGCAGCTTAGAATCGCTTCTCTGGTAACGCGACAGCCCGAGGCGATGGAGATGGAGCCGGCGCCTGAAATGGCCCGGATCGTGGATGGGCAGATTGTCGTGAAGCAGTGGCTTCCACGTTCTCACCGCAACCGTCGATAGCCGCGGCCGCAAGAGACGCTGGCGCCCGCATGAGCCCATCGCTGACGTTGAAGAAGAAACGCCGGAGTGAACCCGGCCCTCTGGTTGGTTCGTAACATAGTGGAGATCTGAATGGCCGGTCACGTGATTACAATTACATCAGGGAAGGGCGGCGTTGGCAAAACGACGACCACGGCGAACCTGGGCATCGCGCTCGCTTCCTACAACCACAAGGTCGCCGTTGTCGACGCCGATATTGGCCTTCGGAATCTGGACGTGGTGATGGGTCTGGAGAACCGGATTGTCTATGACCTTGTGGACGTGGTTGAGGGGCGCTGCCGGCTGCGGCAGGCGATGATCAAGGACAAGCGTTTTCCTGAGCTGGCGCTGCTGCCTGCGGCCCAAACGCGGGACAAGAACGCTGTCAAGCCGCAGGAGATGGCGCAGCTTTGCCGGGATTTAGCCAGAGAATTTGAGTACGTTTTGATCGACTCCCCGGCTGGAATTGAACAGGGTTTTAAGAACGCTATCGCCGGGGCGGAAGAAGTGCTGATTGTGACGAACCCGGAGGTTTCGGCGGTGCGGGACGCCGACCGGATTATTGGCATGGTGGAGGCGGCGGAGCTTCCGACGCCGCGCCTCATTCTGAACCGGGTGCGTTCCGATATGGTGCGGCGCAAAGAGATGATGAGCGTGGACGACGTGCTGGAGATCCTGGCGGTAGAGCTGCTCGGGGTGGTTCCGGAGGATAATGCCGTGGTAACCACCACCAATCGCGGGGAATCGGTCATTCAGGAGAAAGGCTCCCGCGCCGGGATTGCTTATCTCAACATCGCCCGCCGCATTCAAGGAGAGACGGTCCCGTTTATGGAGTTGGATGCGTCTGACGGGTTCATAGGCAAGCTGGCGACCTGGTGGAAGGGAAGCCGCACGGGCGCCAAGGCCTGAGGAGAAGAGATATGGGCTTCCTGATAACCTGGTTCGGACGAAGAGAAAAGTCCAGTTCATCCGTGGCCAAAGACCGGCTTCTGGAGGTGCTGATACACGACCGGATCAAGCTGCCGCCGGCCACCCTGGACCAGATCCGCCAGGAAATCCTGGAGGTGCTCTCCAAGTATATAGACGTGGACAAAAACGGGATGGAGGTGAGCATCACTCGCGCGGACGGGGGCGCGCACCTCACCGCCAACATCCCGATTCGTCGTGGGGAGGCCCTGGATCTCTCGGATGACGCCGCCGCTGAAGAGCATCCGACGCCTTCGCGTGCGAATCGGCCGGCGCCGCAAGCCGCCGGCAGAAACTCCGGACCGCAGTCTTTCGGACCTCCGCGCAAGCGCCGCCACTGAACTGCGCGTCCGGCAGAGAACCGATGTCGCCGCTGTCATACGCCTCATGACCGATTTGCCCTCGTCGAATTGGCGTAGACTTACCGGTTGGCCGCCATCTTCTGCGTTGAGACGGCCCATTTTGATCGATACTCCAGCCTCGAAACCTCCGCTTCACTGACCATAATAAGGAGTAGGCGTCCCGCGCGACTCTGCCTCGTCGCATCTGGCCGTCGTCGTATTGGATGAATTCATTCCTGGAAGAGTGCAGATGGTCACTTCGACGCTTGAGAACGGTTCTGCGTTGGTTCTTCCTCCGGATGTTTGTGCGGCGCTGCAGGATCTTGCGCGAGCATCCGGGCAATCGTTTTTATTGAGCGACAGCTCCGGCCGGGAGCTGTTAACGGCGCGCGGGTTCCTCCCGCCGTATCATTCGTCGGATGGCTGTTTGGAGCGATCGGCGCCGGTACGGTTTCCCTGGGAAGAGGTCGGACGCCTCCGCCTGACCAGCCCCGCGCGCGAGTGGAGCGCCGCACATGAAGCCTGGCTCAACGCCGGTGTCTGCCTGGCGCAATCCGCGCTCCGAATGGGCGCCGAAGCGGAAAGCATGGCGGGGGAAATCGCGCGCACTTACGAGGAGCTATCGATGCTCTACGCGGGGTCGGCGTCGCTCTCGTCAGCCGACGACCTGCTGACCACGTGCGAAAAGACGCTCCGCCTGGCTACCGGCCATATCCCGGTGCGCGCCGCTGCGATCTACGTCCGGGAGAGACAGGGGCAAAGCTTTCTGCTTTCGGCGCAGCGGGGACCCTACGATTTCTGGGCGTTTGAGATTCAACCGGACCCGGTCTTGATGCCCTGTCACCCGGCGTTTTCGGGACGCACCCTGCTGACTGAACGAGCTACCAGGCTGGAGCTCATGGCGATGGGCGCCGCAGCCGGATGCGAGCGAAGCTTACTCTGCGCGCCGCTCGTTGCTGACGTGACGGAGAAGGCGGGTGGTCTCGGCTGGCTGGCGCTCTATGACCGGCGCGGCGACGATCCGTTTCATTCCAGCGACGAAAAGCTTGCCAGCGCTCTTGCCGCGCAGGCGGGCGCGATCATCGCCAACGCCTGGTTGGTGGAAGAGCGGCAGGATCTGCTGATGGGCGCGATCCGATCGCTCGCCTCGGCCGTTGACGCCAAAGATCGTAACACCCACGGCCACTCACGCCGGGTAACCGATTACGCGCTCGCGGTGGCGCGCGGATCCCGCTGCCCGCCCGCGCAGATGGAGGCGCTCGAGCTGGCCGGTTTGCTGCATGACGTGGGAAAGATTGGGGTTCCTGACCGGATTCTGACTAAGCCCGGCGGACTTGATGAGGAAGAGTGGAAACAGATGCGCCAGCATCCTGTCATCGGCTCTTCCATCGTTGACCAGGTGCCCGGGCTTCATCCGTTTGTGCGGGAAGGCATCCGTTCCCACCACGAGCGTTTCGATGGGTCCGGCTACCCCGATGGCCTGACGGGCGAAGCGATTCCGCTGGCGGGACGATTTTTGAGCGTTGCCGATTGCTTCGACGCGATGACCTCTAACCGCCCGTATCGCTGCGGCATGAAACCAGAGGACGCCGTCCGGTTGATGATCGCCGCCTCGGGCGCCCAGTTCGATCCCAATATTCTTGCTACGTTCGTTCGCCTCTTCAATTCCGGAGAGATTCATATCCGGCAGGAGATTCATATCCGGCAGGAGACCCCAACCCGATAAATCCCTCTCCGGCAGGAATGAATGAGCCGGACGGGAATTGAATGAGTATGGAGTGAACAGGGCGTAACGGCGAATCGGAAACCCCGTGAGCGGCGCCTGGTAAGCATACTTCGCATCTCTTTCGGGGGTCACTCATGATGAATCGGGAGTTGGCCGGGTGGCTTGATCAACAGCTTGAGGATCTGAAACGGCAGCATCTCTATAAGCCGCTGGTGGCGCTGGATTCGCCCTGCGGACCCCGGATCACGGTGAATGGCCGTCCGAACGTCATTAACCTGGCCTCGAATAATTACCTTGGCCTGGCGAATGATGACCGACTGAAGGCCGCGGCGAAGGCCGCGGTGGATCAATTTGGCGCGGGCGCGGGGGCGGTGCGCACGATTACGGGCACTTTCCGCTTACACCTGGAGCTGGAAGAACGACTTGCCCGGTTCAAGCACGTGGAAGCCGCGATCCTGTTTCAATCGGGCTTCACGGCGAACGCGGGAACTATTCCTACTATCGTTACCCGTAAAGATTGCATCATCTCGGATGAATTGAATCATGCGAGCATCATTGACGGCTGCCGCCTGGCGGGGCTGCCTTCTTCGCAGCGCCTGGTCTATCGCCACTCCGACATGGAATCCCTGGAGGAGCAGCTCAAACAGGCCGAGTCTTATAAAAAGCGTCTGATCATCACGGATGGAGTTTTCAGCATGGATGGCGACATAGCTCCGCTTCCCGCCATCGTGGAACTGGCCGAAAGTTATGGCGCGGCTGTTATGGTGGATGACGCTCACGGGTCCGGCGTGCTCGGCGGTGGGCGCGGCACGGCATTTCACTTTGGTCTGCAGGATCGGATCGACGTTCAGCTTGGCACGCTTTCCAAAGCCGTTGGCGTCATGGGCGGGTACATCGCAGGGAGCCGGCGCCTCATCGACTGGCTGCAGCAGCGCAGCCGGCCGTTCCTCTTCAGCACCGCGCCACCGCCGGCCGTCGTCGCCGCGATCATAGCCGCCCTTGAAATCATGGAGACCGATCCATCTCTGAACGCCCGGCTCTGGGAGAACGCCCGGTACTGGAAATCCGGCCTGAAAACGCTTGGTTACGATACGGGGATTAGCGAGACGCCTATCACCCCGGTTATGATTGGCGAAGAGAGCGCCGCGCTGGAGATGCAAAACCGCCTGCTGGATGAACGCGTGTTAGCGCTCGCCATCGTTTTTCCTACCGTCGCACGGGGCAAGGCTCGGCTTCGAACCATGCCGTCCGCGATGCACAGCCGGGAAGATCTGGATGAGGCGCTGCGGGTCTTTGGCCGGCTCAAAGACAAGAGCGGCTCATGAAGCCGCCCCAGCCTGAGGCGCTGAAAGCGGTGAAGCGATGAATTCGATTCCCGAGGCGCCTCCGCGCCGAGCACGATGGACGCGAGGCGCCCGGATTTCCCGCTCCCCAGCGGGCGCGTCATCCACACCGAGCGAACGTACGACTCATCGTTCGCCGCCGATCTGAAGGAAGGCTCAAAACTCCTCGTGCTGTATCACCGGTGGCGGCCGGCCTGGAACCGACCACTCCCGGATATCACCGACGTCGAGATTATTCCCACGGAGCACGCGCAATGAATGCGCGGGCCGTTCTTCCCACTGTGCGTGCATCCTGTGCCGCAGCCTGCGACCAGTACTGCCCCGAAATACATGGATCAGGCCACGTAATGGGACGGTCCAATGACTACCCGGAAGGCGCCGAAAACTTTGCGACCAATCTGGCGCCTGGGGGTGGTCGAAAGTTGAAAACAGAGTCGGGCAGCAATTCGTTCACCGAAACTGGTCGAACGTCTTCAGTCTCTACGGCGCTGAACGGGTTCTGGGGTGCAATGACGTCCGAGCATCGAACAAGCACGTCGCTGCGGGTATCTACTGCGATGAAATACTTTCCCAGGCTGGCAAGCTTTCCAGGTAGGGGGAAATACTCAATGACTGCCACCGGCGTACCATTCAGCAGCTTTCGACCAACCAGGCGGGCGCCGGGGAAGAACTTTTTTGCTGCCCGGTCCTCGGGCGAATGGATAAAGAACGCGAGCAGGAGCTTCGTCGCGCCCCCCCAAAGCATGTCCGGTCGGGCGGGTCTCTGGGCAGCAATGGCCGCCAGGGAGACTGGCCGGCTTCGGGTGTACTGCTTAAGCGAGCCATTGTAGCTGATCGCGCTACGTCCATTTCCCAAAATGGCCAGCATGACCTTGTTGGTGGTCCTGTCACCGGTCCGAGTCGTTGAATCGACGTAATAAGCGTAACGATCGGGCCGCTGCAGCGCCAACGTCACGTGAAACCTTATATTCGCCTTTCCCATGATCGTGATCAGGGGCAAATCGCCGTTAGTATCGACCTGGACGGACTGAAGCTTTGAATAATGCGCCGCCATCTCCTCAATGATGGCAATGGCCCTGGGGTCGCTGATGGTTTGGGGGGCAGCGAAACTCGCATGAATGGAGGTGGCGGCTATCCCGGCCCCCATGCCGGGTCCCGCCGCTAGAGCGAGTCCGATGAGTATCCGGTTTACCAGGTTCCGGGTCGCGCGATTCATGACCAACATTTTGGGACCTCCTCGAAGTGGACATGCACAGCCTGAGCGAACCTGTAGGGTTGGCCTATCGCATCACCCGATTCAGTCGCCATCGCAGCGGCTACACTATGCGTGAGAACATATGCTACCGTGATTACATATTAGCGTAAGCACAACTTATTGGGAAGTCCTGGCCCCTCCCATCAGGTCGATGTGAACGAGAGGACGAAGCAGAGCATGGCAGTAAAGCTTTCACCAGATCAGAAACAAGCGACAATCAAAGAATGGCAGGCGCAAGTAAAGCAGCTCCTTGGCCAGGTGGAAACCTGGGCGAAAGAGCAGGGCTGGGAGGTGGCGCGAACAAAAACTAAGATTCAGGAATTCGAGCTTCCGCCCTATAACACGCAGAGTTTGGAGATCCGGATCGCGGATAAAACACGGGCCCACTTAGAGCCCATCGCACGTTTCACGCTGAACGGTAAGGGCGTCGTCGAGCTGTACGGATGGCCCGGTCTGCGGCGGGTGCGATTGCAGCCGGCGAAAACGAACGGCGCCCTAACATGGATCGTTATGACGGACTCCGGTATTCCGCTGCACCAGCCGTGGAACGCCGAGAACTTCTATATTCTCGTGAATGACCTCGTGGCGTAGCCGTGGCGCAAAGCTATTTCCGACGGCTGCTCGGAGTCAGAAGCGAATATGGCGCCGCGCGCGAGGCGCTCGACTTGCTTTTACGCTCTTGGGACGATCTAAGCTTCGCGCCTAAAAACCCCATCACGCCTGCCGACGCGAAGCGTGCTCTTGATAATCTGGATTTCACCTATTTCATCCGTCTCCATGCGGAGTTCGAAAGTATCCTGCGAGATGAGGTCTCCAGTAAGGGTGGCGCCCCAAAGGCAAAGGTGCGCCAGCTCGAAAGCCAGGCTCTCCGCGCAAGAGGGATTCGGCCGGGAAGTGTAAATCGCGCGTTGATTAACAGGCTAGAAGCCATTCACCGGTACCGGAATAGCGTCGCTCATGGCGCGGCGCCGGGCGCATTAGTTGCCTTTGCCGACGCGTTGAGAGACTTCAATACCTTCATTGTTCATTTGACTCCCTGACAGGATGTGGTCGCGTGAATCCCACGGGCACTCGGGCATGAACCGGTTCGTGGAAATCAACGGATCGCGGTCGGAGAATTCTGACACGAGGTTGAGAGATTATCAGCCGGGCTGATAGACTGGAGGGAAACAGGAGCCTGCGCGTTCGGACAGAGGTTATGAAAAATGGCAGAGGTCTTTCAGGATCATGAGCGTCTGCTCAGCGACATCGAGAATACCGATCCTCCGTACGGGCAGGGGGCGTTCTGGTGGCTGGGACAGCATTCGTTTATCGTGAAGGCGGGTGGGACCGTCTTTTATATCGACCCGTTCTTCGCGCCTTGGCCCTCGCGACAGACACCGCCGCTGCTTACGCCCGACGAGGGAAAGTTGGCCGACTTCGTGCTCGTCACGCACGGACATGGCGATCACCTGGACCCGGAATCGCTGCGGGGCATCGCTCAGGCCTCGCCGAACGCCGTCTTCGTCTGCCCACGGCCCGAGAGAGGCCGGATGATCCACGAGGCGGGCGTGCCTGCCGCCCGGGTGCAGCCCATGACAGATCTCGAATCCATCCATCGCGAAGACGTTCGAATCACGGCGATCAAGAGCGCGCACGAGAGCTTCGGCGAAGACCTTTCGAACGGGTATCCGTTTTTGGGATACCTGGTCGAGGCCGGCGGCGTTACCTTCTACCATTCGGGGGATTGCATCCTGTACGAGGGCCTGATCACGCAGCTCAAGAAGTGGCCGCGGTTCGACTGTCTCTTTTTACCGATCAATGGCCGGGACGCCGACCGGTTTCTTGCCGGCTGCATCGGCAATTTCACCTATCAGGAAGTCGTCGAGATCGCCGGCGCGCTGGAACCCGGTCTCGTCGTCCCGAGCCATTATGATATGTTCAAAGGCAACCAGGAAGATCCGCAGAAGTTCGTGCGGTACCTGGAAGCGAAGTTCCCCGGCATCCGCCACTGGGTGGGGGCGGCGGGGGAAAAGGTCCTGTTCCCGGCCTGAGGGGTTTTAGGTATTGGGTTTTAGGTATTGGGTTCAGGGCGCGGGGCGCGGGCCGCGTGTGTTAGGCTGCAGATGCGGATAACCCCGTTCGTAACATCTGGCCCGGGGTTTCCCGGCTGCAGACCCGGATGAATCCGGCCTCTGCGCGCGCGAAACCGTCCTCCGTCCTCCATCCCCGGTCCTCCGGCCGCCCTCACGATACCGCCTGCCCGCCCCTTTTCGACCCCGATGAACCGGGCCCGGAAGTGGCGGATCCGGCCTCGCCGCCGGTGGTTCCTTCCCGGATGTCCGGCGCATCTCCGGCCGCGAGGGAAGTATCTTCGTCGGTAATCTCCCAGATCGGGGCTGCGTTTCGATCAGGAATATGCTCCCCTTCTTTGCCCTCGGCTGTGTTCGGTCCCCGGCTGGCGCCGCGTGCGCCGGGAATGCGGGTTTTCGGTTTTGAATCTGCGGATGCGCCGGGATTCGTCTTCTTGCTTCCAGACATGACATCGTTCCTTTCCATACCCCCGTTGGGGCAGCCGTCCGGTTGTTCCTCCGACCTTCACCAACGCTCTTACCCGTCCCACTCGAAAAGTAGACGGCGCGTGGAATTGGTGGCGGCCCCGCGGCTCTCTACCGGTTCACTGTGCTCATGTCCGGGTAACGTTCTCCCGCGGTAATCCCATGGGGCGCGATAGCGTCGAGCCGGCTCAAATCTTGGGGTGTGAGGGTGAGTCGCGTGGCGCCCACATTCTCCTCAAGATAGCGCCGATGCTTGGTTCCTGGGATCGGCACGATATCATCCGCCCGGGCCAATACCCACGCAAGTGCAAGCTGCGCGGGAGTGGTCTGCTTTGCGGCCGCCATTTCCTTTATTTTTTCTACAAGCTGCAGGTTCCGGGCGAAGTTTTCACCCTGAAACCGCGGGGAATTCCGGCGATAATCATCTGGCGGAAGATCCTCGAAGCGTTGGAATCGCCCGGTCAGAAATCCGCGTCCGAGCGGGCTGTAAGCCACAAACCCGATCCCAAGCTCCCGAACCATCGGCAGGATCTCGTCTTCCGGATCCCGGCTCCAGAGAGAGTATTCCGTCTGAAGCGCGCTGATTGGATGCGTCTGATGCGCCCGTCGGATGGTGGCCGGCGCGGCTTCTGACAGCCCGATATAGCGCACCTTGCCCTGCTGGACTAATTGGGCCATAGCCCCCACGGTCTCTTCGATGGGCGTCTGCGGATCGACACGATGCTGGTAATAGAGGTCAATATGGTCGACACCAAGCCGCTCAAGAGACGCGTCGCAGGCCTGGCGAACGTAATCGGGCGATCCGTCGATGCCGAGAAAACGGCCGTCTTCGCTGCGGACATTCCCGAACTTGGTGGCGAGCGTTAACTCTCCCCGGCGGCCCCGTATCGCACGGCCCACCAGTCGCTCATTGGTAAACGGCCCGTACATATCGGCCGTGTCGAGAAACGTGACTCCGAGGTCAAGCGCACGATGGATGGTGGCGATGGCCTCATCCTCGTCTCGGCCTGAATAAAAGTCCGACATGCCCATGCATCCGAGGCCAATCTCAGATACAACGAGGCCCTGCGTTCCAAGCTTTCGCTTCTGCATAGTGAATCCTCCATCGGCCGCGTCGATCGCGGCGATTTGCGCCTCTATTGCGTCGGGCGCAGTGTGCGAACCGGCAAGACGCGTTACCCTATCACAGAGCGGCGGCTATTGAACGCTGATGTGTGATCTATCATGTCGGCGCCGGCGCGGCCGCTGCTGCAAGCAGCATACCCTGCTCAGATTGGAGCCTACGCATGAATAGCGATACGTTTTTCCCATCTATCCTGCACGGTGGCGATTATAACCCCGAACAGTGGCCCGAGTCGGTCTGGGATGACGACGTGAGGCTGATGCGGTTGGCGCACGTCAATGTCGCAACGCTGCCGGTCTTTGGATGGGTGAGCCTGCAGCCCGACGAGGAGACGTTCACTTTTGATTGGTTGGACCGGATCGTGGAGAAACTTCACGCGGGCGGCATCCGTGTTTGCATGGCGACGGCGACGGCATCGGTCCCGGCCTGGCTGGACCAGAAGTATCCGGAGGTACTCCGGGTAGATAATCAGGGCCGAAAACTCAAACATGGGAACCGGCACTCGTTCTGTCCCAACTCGCCGGCATTCCGGCGCCTTTCGGTGGGTCTGGCCCGCCGTCTCGGCGAACGTTATGCGAATAACCCTGCGCTGGTGGCATGGCACATTGGCAATGAATACGGCAGCGCGTGTTATTGCGACACGTGCGCAGCCGCATTTCGCGCCTGGCTTGAAGCGCGCTATGGATCACTCGACGAAGTGAACCGGCGATGGTACACCCGGTTCTGGGGCCATACGTTTACGGATTTTTCGCAGATCGAGCCGCCGACTCACCTTGCCGATCGGTCCATGCAGTCGCTCCTTATCGATTATGATCGCTTTCAGTCTGAGAGTCTTTTGAACTGTTTCAAGGCGGAGCGAGATGCGCTGCGCGGGTTCAATCCTAAACTGCCGATCACCACCAATCTTATGGGGAGTTTCAAGCCGCTGGATTACCAGCGATGGGCGCAGGAGATGGATATTGTTTCGTGGGATTCGTATCCGCAGCGCGGCGCGGCGCCAGCCGACATGGCTTTTAACCACAGCCTGATGCGCGGGCTAAAGGAGGGGCAGCCGTTCATGCTGATGGAGCAGACGCCCTCGCAGCAGAACTGGCAGCCTTACAACTCCCTGAAACGCCCGGGCGTGATGCGCCTCTGGTCGTACCAGGCGATGGCGCATGGCGCTGACACCGTGATGTACTTTCAGTGGCGGCGATCCCGCGGCGCGTGCGAGAAGTTTCATGGTGGCGTCGTGGAGCACGCCGGCGTTTCCGAAGCTCGCGTGTTTCAGGAAGTGGCGGCGCTGGGCTCAGAATTGGAAAGCCTGGGCAGCCAGACGTTGGGCGGCCGCGTCGCCGCGCGGGCGGCTGTGCTCTTCGACTGGGATAACTGGTGGGCGCTGGAATATTCGAGCGGTCCCTCGGTGGATCTTAAGTACGTGCCGCAATGCCGGTCGTATTTCCGCGCGCTGTTTAACCGTGGTATCCCCACCGACGTGATCTCGCCCTCCGCCGACCTTTCGCGGTATTCACTGGTCGTGGCGCCCGTGCTCTACATGATTAAGCCGGGCGTGGCGGACCGTCTCACGGAGTTTGTGGAACAGGGCGGAACTCTGCTCACCACTTACTTCAGCGGCATTGTCGATGAGACTGACCTTGTATACCCGGGCGGTTATCCGGGTCCGCTCAGGAAGCTATTGGGAATCTGGGCGGAGGAGCTCGACGTGCTCTCCCCGAAAGAGAGTAACCGCGTCGTGTTCGACACGCCGTTCGGAGAGCTTTCGGGATCGTATCCGTGCGGAATGCTCTGCGACCGGATTCACCCGGAGGGGGCTCGTGTCCTGGCGACATACGGGGACGACTTCTACGCCGGGGAGCCGGCGCTGACGGTGAACCAGGCTGGCCAGGGCCGGGCGTACTACCTTGCGACAGTCATTGAACCCGGAGCGCTCGCAAATCTCATGGGCAAGCTCTGCGGCGATTGTGGGATTGATTCTCCACTGGGGACGCCGCCACCGGGGTTGGAGGTGATGCCGCGGGTTTCACCGGCCGGCGAAACGCTTCTCTATGTTTTGAACCACAATGCGGCGCCTGTGCAAATGCCGCTGCCGGGCGGAGGCTATGTTGATGTGTTGACGAAGCAGGAGCACACCCGAGAGCTGGATCTGCCGGGCTGCGGGGTTAGCATTTTGCGAAAGAAATAGACGGCGCCACAGTCATGGGTGAACGAATGATTCGAAACGCGAACAAGATGGGCAGACGACGGCAGATCCGGTCTCTATTGATCGCCGCGATTCTGTGTGTATCTGTCTTCTGCTTTCTCTCGGACGCGAAGGCTGCGTCGAACCCGACGGATTCAGCTTCTGGAACCGAACATTCCAGATCGGCGCCGGTGATTGTGATAGATCGCGCTGCTGTTCTCCCAGAGCCTCCGGCGCCCGAACGCGGTTTCTCGATGCGGCGCCTCCGGTTCAAGCGTCCGCCGATCGGATTTGGTTACGGAGCATTCATACCAAGCAGCGGGAAGACCCGGAACCGCTTTGGCGGCCACTGGTTCGGGTTTGGAATAGGAATCGGCAAGATCGAGCAGGCAGTGATTCCGGGGAGGGTGAGCTTCCATTTTGGGTTTACTCACCAAACCGCTCCCGGCGCCTACGTCTGGATTGTCCCATTGGGAGTGAAATATGAACGGGCATTGGTCCACCACCGCACGCTGACGCCGTTCGTTGGAGCCACTCTCGATCTGGAGCCGGTAAGCTTGCGCTCGGACCCCGACAACATCCGGGCCGGGTATCATCTCGCTTTCGGCGGAACGGTATTCACGGGCGTCAACATCACCCGCAGGGCGTATCTTCGAGTGGATTATGACGCCATCACTCGCGTCGAGGGGTTTGACTTCTCCGGATTTAACGTGGGTGGAGGCGTCCGGTTTTAATCCAGCGGTTGTCAACGCGGCAGAATGCCGCTCACTCTGCTGCAGGAGCGCGCTCAGCCCCAGTCGAACAATACGCATATCGCCCTGCAGAAGCGTGGTGAAGAGAATTTGAAGGCTGAGGGGGTAGTTATTGTCAGATACTGAACTGGCGGCGCCGCCGCCCGCGCTGCGCGGCATCGCGGAAGGTATTCCGCTCCTACGGCCGCTCGGTCGCGGTTCCTTATCTGCCTTTCCTTCGCGTCCTTCGTGAGACCTTCGTGTTCTTCGTGTTCGCTTTTTGCGCGGCGTGTAAGTTGCAGACCACGCGGACGCCGATCCGATCTCCCCCGAATATGTCCAACCAACTCAACCTTTTTCCGGCCGAGCCAGGACCGTTAACCCGCGTACTGATTGGTGACAGCCGGCGGATGGTTGAAGTCGCCGACGAATCGACGCAGCTCGTGGTGACGTCCCCGCCCTACTGGCAGTTGAAAGACTATGGTACGGTGGGCCAGATTGGCTATGGGCAGTCACTGCACGAGTATCTACGCGACCTTTTCCGAGTGTGGAGCGAGTGCGCCCGTGCGCTTCAGCCCGGCCGCCGCCTCTGCATTAATATCGGTGACCAATTTGCGCGACAGTCCGTCTATGGACGCTATAAGGTGATCCCGCTGCACGCTGAGATCATCTCCCAGTGTGAAATCCTCGGCCTGGATTACATGGGGTCGATCCTCTGGCAAAAGAGAACCACGATGGAAACCTCCGGCGGGGCTGTCGTAATGGGTTCCTATCCTCATCCACCGAACGGGATCGTTGAAATTGATTACGAATATATCCTGATCTTTAAGAAGCCGGGCCTTTCGCAACCGGTGGAGAGGGCGATCAAGGAGGCGGCCGCGTTGACCCGGGATGAGTGGAAGGAGTGTTTTAGCGGCCACTGGCGGTTTGCCGGCGCCCGTCAGCATCTCCGAGGGTTCGTCGGAAAGGGGCATGAGGCGATGTTCCCCGAAGAGCTTCCCCGGCGGCTGATCCGGATGTTCAGCTTTCCGGGTGAGACGGTTCTGGATCCGTTTTTGGGCAGCGGTGTCACGGCCAAGGTCGCTCGCGATCTGGGGCGGAAGAGCGTCGGATACGAGATTAATGAGATGTACCTTCCGCTCATCCAGGAGAAGCTGTGCGCGGGCGCTCCTGACTCCAACGTCGAGATCATTTATGCGCCTCCGTCACCGCACGGGGGCATATACGCACACGCCTATACCCCGCGTATTCAGGATGCGCGGCCGCTGGCAGGCGCCGCGCCGGACCGCCGCGAACAGGAGCCGATCTACCGGGTCGCCGGCGCCTCGTCCGCAGATACGCTGCGATTGGAATGCGGCACGACCGTCCAGCTTGCCGGGCTCAAGATCGAGCGAGAATCCGAGGCGTTGGATTATCTGCGGAACCGGGTTGTGGGACGGCAGGTTTACGTGCGGACGGTGGATGGGTGTCCGCTGGATTCCGGATCGGATCATAATCTATCCTGGGTGTATCTCAAGAACCGGATTTTCGTTAACGGCCATCTTGTTCGGTCCGGGATGGCGATGCTCATGGACGACACATTGACGCACTGGCCGAGCCGGCGGAAAAGAAGAGATGTAGGAGCTTTGGACTCCAACGAAAGAGCGAAATCATGAAATATCGACCGCTGGGCCGCACAGGCATTGAGGTTTCAGTTCTGGGTTATGGCGCGTCGCCGCTGGGCAGCGTGTTCCGGGACGTGGATGAGACGGAGGGGATCCGCGCCGTTCACGAGGCGCTGGATCTCGGGATCAACCTGATCGACGTCTCACCTTACTACGGTCTCACGAAGGCTGAAACGGTGCTTGGGAAGGCGCTCAAGGGCGTCGCCCGCGACCGTTACTATTTAGCCACGAAGGTAGGCCGGTACGGCCCAGATCTCTTTGATTTTTCGGCGGACCGGGTGGTTCGCAGTGTCGACGAAAGCCTGGACCGGCTGGGAGTTGAGACTGTCGATATTATCCAATGCCACGACATTGAGTTCGGCTCACTTCAGCAGATTGTGGAGGAGACACTCCCCGCGCTCGATGATCTCAGGCGGCGGGGTAAGGTGCGGTTCATTGGTGTCACCGGGCTGCCGCTCGGAATCTTCCGGTATGTACTGGATCGGGTTAAAGTCGACACTATTCTTTCTTATTGCCATTACTCTCTCAACGATACGTCGTTGGGCGACATGCTCCCGTATCTTAAGGAGAAGCAGGTCGGCGTGATCAGCGCGTCGCCACTTTCGATGGGGCTACTCACCGAGCGCGGGGCGCCTGAATGGCATCCGGCGCCGGAGAAGATCAAAGCAATATGCGCAAAGGCCGCGGCGCATGTTCGCAGCCGGCTAAGCGATATCTCGAAGCTGGCGATCCAGTTCGCCGTTTCGAACCCGGGGATCGCCACGACGCTTGTGGGCAGCGCCAATCCGGCGAATATCCGTAAGAACGCGGCCTGGATCGAGGAACCGATAGACGAGGCGCTCCTGGCCGAAACCCTGGCGATACTGGAACCGATCCATAATCTAACCTGGCCGAGCGGGCGCGGAGAAAAGTAGGGCCGCCAGAAAGCCGAACACGAAGGGCACGAAGGTTTCACGAAGGGCGCGAAGGTTTCACGAAGGGCGCGAAGCAAGGCGGAAAGACGGCGAAACCAGCCGGCTGATCGCCGTCGCGGCGCCCGGGGTCGCGTAACCAGGCATTGACGCAGCGGGTTTAGTTCGGTATAATACCAGTACAAAAAACCTGGAGGATTTTCCCGCTTTGCCCCGTTACCTTGTGGTAGTGGATGGCTTCAGCCTTCTCTACCGCGCTTTTTACGGAATGCCTGCCCTTTCCACCTCTCGGGGCGTTCCCACCAACGCCGTTTATGGTTTCGCCACGATGCTGCTGCGTCTCCTGGAGAACAAGGAGACGGATGCGCTGGTTGTGGTGTTTGACGCGCCCTCTCGCACGTTCCGGCACGAAGCCGACGAGACGTATAAAGCAAATCGACCGCCGTGCCCGGACGACCTGGCGATTCAGATTCCGGTGGCGCAGGAGCTCCTCAAGGCGCTCCGGCTTCCGATGGTCATGGTCTCGGGTGTGGAAGCCGACGACGTGATCGGGGCCATCGCCCGTCGCGCGGGCGCAGCAGGGTGGGATGTCAACATTGTCACGAGCGACGCCGACGCGCTGCAACTTGTGGATTCCCACGTACGGATACTCTCTCCTCGTCGAGGCGTGGATAGAGGTCCCGATCTGATGTTGATGGACGAGGAGGCGGTGCGGGATAGATACGGCATACCCCCATTCCGCCTGCCCCATTGGAAAGCCCTGGCCGGAGATCCGTCCGATAACATTCCCGGTGTGCCCGGCATTGGACCGAAGACGGCGTCGTCACTCCTGCAGCGATTTGAGACGCTGGATCAGCTTTACGAACGGCTGGATGAAATCTCGGCCCCAGCCCAGCGTGCGACGCTCGCCGAGAACCGGGACCGCGCTTTTCTCTCGCTCCACCTCGCGACGCTCAAGACGGACGTGAATCTGGAGATAGACCTGGATCACTGGCGCATTACCGGCCCGGACTTTGCAAAAGTGGAGGAACTCTTCACCCGGCTGGAGTTCCGAAGCCTGCTGCGGCGGGTGCTTCCCTCCGGAAGATCAGCGCCGCAGGCGGCTCTCATCGCCGAGCGGAGCTACCGATCGCTGCGCGCCGCTGAGCTTCAACGATTCGTCTCTGATCATTCCGAACCTGGAGTCTCGCGCCCGGCTGCAATCTATCTGGGTGATGGGCCATGCTTAGCTGTATCGCCGGCGCCGGGCATCGCAGGCTATCTTTCAGCGGTCGAGATGGAAAAGGCATCCACTTTTCTGGAAGATCCGTCCATTCCCAAGGCGCTCCACGACGGGAAAATGACAATCAATCGACTGCTCGCAGCGGGCATCCGGCTGGAGGGAGTCGCGGCCGATATCGCCATCGCGTCCTATCTGTTGAACCCGGGCCGGGGCCGGCATCAACTGGATGAAGTGATCTTTGAGAGACTGGGGCTCGATCTGCGTCCGGCCCGGTCCCAGTTGTCGCTCTTCGGTGATGAACCCGACGAGGGCGCGAGCCTTTGCCAGCGCGCCGACGCCATTGGGCAGGTTTACGACGCGCTGTCGCAGCGGCTCGGGCAGGAGCAGATGACCCCCATCTTTCTGGATCTGGAGATGCCGCTGGTTCCTGTGCTGGCGGCAATGGAACGCCGCGGAGTGGCGATAGACGCGGCGAGGCTCCGTAAGCTGGGGCATGATCTCGGAATTCAAGCGTCCCTCCTGGAGAAAGAGATCCACGAACTGGCGGGCTATCCGTTCACGATCAATTCGCCGAAACAGCTTCAGGATGTGCTCTTCTGCAAGCTCCGACTGGCGACGGGAAAGAATGGCCGCGCGCAGAGCTCCACCGATGCGGATACGCTGCGGTCGCTGGCCGCGCTTCATCCGCTGCCGGGCCGGGTGCTGAAATACCGGGAGCTAGCAACGCTCAAATCAGCGTATGCGGATGCGCTCCCCCGCCTCATCAGCGTCGAAACCGGGCGGCTGCACACAGCGCTCAATCAGACGGCGACGACTACCGGACGCCTTTCCAGCAGCGATCCAAATCTCCAGAGCATTCCAATCCGAACATCGATGGGGCGAGAGATCCGCGGGGCGTTCATCGCCCCGCCGGGCCACCGGCTTCTCGCGCTGGAATACTCGCAGATAGAACTCCGCATACTGGCGCACGTCTCGGGGGATCGGGAACTCTGCCGGGCGTTGATCGCGGGTGACGACGTTCACGCGCATACCGCTGCGTCGCTGTTCGGTGTTTCTCTGGCGAACGTAACCGCGGAGATGCGGCGGCGCGCCGAATCGATCAACTTTGGGCTAATGTACGACATGAGCGGATTTGGGCTGGCGTCCGATCTGGGTATCTCCATAGCCGACGCTGAGGACTACATCAAAAAGTATTTTGACCGGTTTCCCGGAGTGCGAGATTATATCGCGTCCAGCATTGAGCAGGTCCGGCGACAGGGCTACGTGACGACGCTGATGGGGCGACGCCGGTACTTCGATGAGATCGACAGCCGCAATCACCCTGTCCGGCAGATGGCGGAACGAGCCGCGATCAATGCGCCGATTCAGGGTACGGCGGCGGATATTATCAAGAAGGCGATGATACGGGTTGAAGCCGGATTGTCGGCCTCCGGGCTGCAGTCGCGAATGGTGCTGCAAGTTGACGACGAGCTTCTCTTCGAGGTTCCCGATGAAGAGGCGATGGAGGCGTTGGAATGGGCGCGCCGCGAGATGGAGTCGGTGATGACGCTGGATGTTCCCCTTATTGTTGGCGCTCAGATGGGCGCCAACTGGGGAGAGATGACGCCGGTCGCACGCGATGGGTTGGTGGTATGATCCGCGGTGTTGGAGATGGTGATCCGCGTCGGCGCAATAAACCGGCTGCGGTCCGCTGAGAATCAGGTCAGAGCAAATCAGCGTGAAGAGCCGGTGAATATGGTAAACTGGTAATCATGGGATAACGGCGGTCTTGATTCTCAGTTATTGCCTGGCAGGGGGCTTGCCTGCATTTTGGGCCGGGTTTCAGACGTTACCGGCTCGGTTATAGAATTCAGCCATCACTTTCGATCGTGCAGGAGCGCCTGAACAGGGGCAGGTTTGAAACCCGCCCTTACTCGAGAGTTTTTCGAAAGTGGTGGCACGTGAGAGGAAAGGTATTAATGACAGAAGTTGTTCAAGAGCAGCAAGCGGAAGGCGCCGTTCCGGCTCCGGCCGCGACAGGGAGCAACCAGGAGCAGCGCGCAGACGTGGAACACGGGAACGGAATCATCGCCCGGCCGCCTTTTCGCCCTCTCGAGATCAACTGGGACGATCCTTATGCGTTCAAGGCGCTTAAAGAGGGTGATATTATCCAGGGCGCCGTGGTTCACATCGACCGGGAAGGCATCCTCGTTGACGTGGGCATGAAGTCCGAGGGCCTGATTCCCCCCGATCACATCAGCAGCCGGGGCGGGTCCGCCGCCGAGCGAAACATCCACGTTGGCGACATTGTCGACGTCTATGTTCTGGACAGCGAGAATCAGGAAGGCAACCTGATCCTCTCCAAGAAAAAGGCGGACTATGAGAAATCCTGGCAGCGGATCATGGACGCGCATAAGAACGACGATATTATCAACGCGGTGGTGACCGACAGGGTGAAGGGCGGCCTGGTAGTTGATGTTGGAATCCGGGGCTTCGTCCCGGCGTCGCACGTGGGAAGCGGCAAGGTCCGCAACCTGGAACGCTATATCGGCCAGACGATTCCGCTGAAGGCCATCGAAGTTGACCGGGAGCGGAAGCGCGTAGTGCTCTCTAACAAGGCGGCCGAGGAGGAAGAGCGGAACAAGCGGAAGGCCGAAACGCTGGCGACGCTCGAAGAGGGCCAGGTGCGCCAGGGAATTGTGCGCCGTGTGACCGACTATGGCGCGTTTGTGGATATTGGCGGCATCGATGGTCTGCTGCACGTGAGCGAGATGTCGTGGACCCGGATCAAGCACCCGAATGACGTGGTTCACGTGGGCGACGAGATTCAGGTGATGGTGCTGAAGGTGAGTGAGGACCGTAAGAAGATCTCACTCGGGCTCCGGCAGATCCTGCCCGATCCCTGGAGCGACGTGGGCGAGCAGTTCCGGGAGGGCCAGATTGTCACAGGGGTGGTTACCCGCCTGGTGCCGTTCGGCGCCTTTGTGCAGTTGAAGGAAGGCGTGGAGGGGATTATCCCCAATACCGAGCTTTCGGACCGCCGTGTCTCCAAACCGGATGAGATTCTTTCGGAAGGGGAAGAGGTAACGGTGAAGATCCTCGACGTGCGTCCCGAGGAGCGCCGCATTAATCTGAGTCTTCGACAGGTCTCCCAGGATGGGCAGGCCGCCGAGACCACGCGGTATATAGAAACGCAGCGGGAGACCCGCCGCTCAACGATTGGCGACATGGTGGACTTTGCGGAGCTTGAGGGCAAGCGCAGCAAGGGCCGCCGGCCGAAGCCGCTGCGCGCTCAGGCGCCTGAGGAAGAAGAAGAGGAAGAAGAGTACGACGAGCTCGACGAGAACGAAGAGGCGACCGAAGGGGAAGAGGAGGAAGTATAATCTTCCCCTGGTCGCGGCGCTTCGCCTGCGGATCATTGTATTCGAGGCGCCTCTCAACAGAGTCGTTTCAGTCGCCACGGCCATTGAGGGTTGAAGCGTGCGTTCGCTGCCAATCAGGGTTTTATTCTGCTCGCAGCAGCGGCCCTCCGGGACCACTGAGGATTGAAACGAGTGGGATTGACCGGCGGTATTGGATCCGGGAAGAGCGCGGCCGCCCGAGTCTTTCGGGAATCGGGCTGCCCGACGCTGGACCTGGACGCTGTCGCCGCGGAGGTTACTGCGGTGGGCCAGCCGGCGCTGAGAGACATCGCGGCCGAATTCGGACCGGGTATGATCCGTCCGGATGGCGCCCTGGATCGAAGCGCTCTGGCCCGAGTGGTGTTCTCTGACCCCGAGGCGCGTGTGCGGTTGGAATCAATCCTTCATCCGCTCATCAGGGCGAGGGCCAATGAATGGATCCACGATCTCCGGAAGCAGGAACTGGCGCCAGCGGCGGCCATTCTGGAAGTGCCCCTGCTCTTTGAGGCGGGGCTGGAATCTGAGTTTGACCGTATTGTGCTCGTGACGGCCGATCCGGAGGTCCGGATCGGCCGCCTGACCTCCACCCGCAAGCTCAGTGAAGCCGACGCCCGGGCACGAATGGCGTCGCAGCTTCCCGACGAGTTGAAGCGCGCCCGCAGCCATTACGTGATTGAAAACAATGGCAGCCTCTCGGACCTTGAGGGCAAGGTACGGGAGGTGATTAGAAGAATGAAGGATGAAGGATGAATCATATCCAACGCCTCGCACCTGTTTTCGGCCCGGGGATCGTCCCACTTGTAGGCGGCGAATCCCTTCGGGTATGGCCCCCCAGCCCCCGATAACGGGGGAACTATTGGCCCCCTGGCCCTCGATAACGGGGGAACTATTGGCCCCCGGCCCCGCGTTGGCCCCCCGGCCCCCCGGCCCCCGCGTTGGCCCCCCGACCCCCGATAACGGGGGAGCATCTTGCCCCCCGGCCCCCGATAACGGGGGAGGATTGTGGCCCCCTGGCCCCCGATAACGGGGGATAGGCGGAGTTTTGGGCGCTATACGGGCTCGACCGGGTTTGGCTTGCCGCATTCGGGGCAGAACCGGGCGGCGGGAGAGAGAACGGCGCCACAGGCGCAGTGCCGGTTGGGGACGCCGGTTTGAGAACCGGACTGGGATGCGCCGGGGGACGCGTCGGCTGAGCTGGCGACGAATTCGTCGATTTCCCGCTGCTTCTCCACCAGGCGCTGTTCCACCTCGTCGATCGCCTGGAACTGTCCCTGCAGCGATTCAAGAACTATATTTCCCGCCTGATGCATCGCATAGAGGGCGGTCCCGAGGGCGGTGACCTGATCGGCCTTCTCTCGTTCTATTACCTTAAGCTGACCACGGAGCTGCGTTTCGTGGAGCTTGTCTTGCGCCCCGGTTACGACCTGGTCCATACCTTCTTTGAACTTGCCAAAGAGAGAGCTCATTGCCGCTGCCTTTCTTGAATCGCCGTGTCCGTGCCCTTTATGAGGGACGCGTGCGTCACCCCTACGCGCCGCTGCCTTTCTTCAATTGACGTGCCAGCGCCGGCGTGAGTCCTGTTTCGCCGGCGGCACGGGAGAATCCTACCCAGGCGCGCTATAGCAGAAACGTCCGGCCGCGAAGGGATCCAGAAGCGTATCGGTTCGGCGCTCCAGAATCCAATCCGCCATTAGCCGGGTCGTGATGGGAGTTAGCAGGACACCCTGCTTGAAATGCCCTGCAGCAATATGAACGTTCTTCCAATCCGGCGCCGCTCCCAGGATTGGCAGTCCGTCGTCTGTGCCCGGACGAAGGCCGCCCCAGGCGGAATCGAACGGCGCGTGGGCAAGAGAGGGCGCCATTGTCGTGGCGAAGTCCAGTAACCGGCGAACGCCATCGGTGGTGGGGGCGCTGTAGAAGCCGGCGACTTCCTCGGTGGCGCCGATGATGAGCTTGCCGTCGGCGCGGGGAACCAGATAGCCGCCCGCCGCCATGATGGTGTGAGAGAGAAGCAGCGCGCAGCGAAGCGCAAGAATCTGGCCGCGTACGGGTCGCACTGGAAGCGACATCCCAAGCCAGCGTGCGATCTCGCCTGTCCAGGCGCCGCCCGCCAGTACAAACTCGCCGCCGGCAACCGCCCCTGCCGGAGTTACCACGGCAAGCGCCCGGTCTCCATGGCGCTCGAACTCCTCGGCGGGGCAGTGCCCGAGCAAGTGAACGCCAGCTGCACGGGCGGCCCGCGCCAGGCCGCAGAGCAGCGCGCGCGGCGCGACATGCCGCTCGAGCGGAGAGAAGAGAGCGCCCCGAACTGATCCCTCGAGAGCCGGCTCCCGCTGAAGAGTGGCGCCCGCATCCAGCCATTCCAATGGAAGCTCCCGGTCCCGCTGCGCCTCGAAGCACTGAAGGAGGGACTGTTCCTGTTCGATCGTTTTAGCGATCCGGAGCATTCCGGGACCCTGGATCTCCAGGTTGACTCCGGAAGCGTCCGCGACGGCTTCGAGGAAGGTGGGATAGAGGCGGAGGCTGGCGAGTCCAAGCTCAAGCAGGGGCGTTCGTTCGCCAGACCCGGTGAGCGGCGCCAGAATCCCGGCGGCAGCCCACGACGCCTGGCCGCGGGGTGGATCGGCATCCATGTCGAAGAGGAACGGGCCGCGCTCAAGCACCGCAACGGTTGCGCCGCGCTGGCGCAGCCGCCATGCGAGGGAGAGACCGATCGCGCCACCGCCCACGATGACGATGTCAAGGCTGTTCCAACTCGTGTTGTCCTCCCTCTCTAATCCGGCCGCGCTTGCCGGGTCAAAACCTTACCATTATCGCCATTTTGGACGCAAATTAAACCGGCGAGGGAAAGAGTCACCGTCGACTGCGAGCGGTACGGGGAACGGCGTGGCGGGCGAGTTCGTCGCAGCGCTCGTTTTCGGGGTGTCCAGCATGGCCGCGGACCCATTCGACGGTGTGGGGACGGGACTGGAGGAGGAATTCGATTTCCTGCCAGCGATCTTTGTTTTTGACGGGCTGTTTTGTGGATGAGATCCAGCCGTTACGAATCCAGCCTTTCAGCCATGATTGCACTCCCTTGGCGACGTATTCGGAATCGGTGATAATCTCTACCGGGGTTCCGGCAGGCACGGCTCGAAGGCCTTCGATGAGCGCCTGCAGCTCCATCTGATTATTGGTGGTTCGCTCTTCGCCTCCCGACAGCTCTCGTCGTGAACGACCGGTCTCTATGATGCAGCCCCAACCGCCAGGGCCCGGATTGCCGGAGCAGGCGCCGTCACAGAAGATGCGAGCCTTCGGGAGGCTCTTTGCCGGCGCGGCACGCGTCTTTTTCGCGGGAGGGAGTTCGCCGCCCGGTGGGAAGAGCCCCGCCGGATGCGAATCTTGCGGTACGGACGCGATGGAGGGGGCGCTGGTTTGTTCGCCGGCGGCGATCCTGCGAAGCAGCTTCAGATTCTCTTCCACGAGCACGTCATCGATATTATCGGCCAGGAGATAGGCGCCGAACGCCCTGGCGACCCAGACTTCGTAGCCGCCCCGCGGGCGCGATTCGCGGGTTACGAAGTAGCCGTGGACGCCGTTGGTGGTGCTGGCGCAGAGTGTGTGCTGGAATGGACTTCGATGCCGGATGCGGAGCACAATCTCGGTGAATGGCTCGCCCGGAAAGGGCACAAGCGTCACCGGGCCGATTTGCGTGATCGTCTGCATGATGGTCCGGAACGCGGCCGGCGGGCGTTCGTGCGCTTCGAGAACGGCCTGCCAGTAGCGATAGGCCGACATCGGCGCTCCCCAATGATCTTTATCCGGCTCGGCGTCGGCGAGGCCGGCCCGGGCTTCATCCAGCGGAGGCAGCGGAGCGTGAGGAAGACTCACCGGCGACGTGAGCAGCTCCAGCTCCGGATCGCGGAAATCACGGATGGATGCGCAGGCGCGGAGCGCGTCATTTGCGGCCCGGATACCAAGATCCCGGGCGGCTTCCGGGCCATTTGGAAGGCGGCCAAGGCCAAAGGCACGCGGCGCCACGTCTCCGACGGCGCCATTGATAAACATGGCCACGGCGCCCGTTGCGGCTTCCAACCGGTCCACCATCACGCCGGGCCAATCGCGAGAGATTTCACGCCCAATCCCCATGGAAGTGGGGTGCGCGCCGTAGTGAACTATAATGGCGATGGGACCGGTGTCGCCTTCGAACCGGAGCACGGTCAACGCTGGATCATAGGGTCCCCAGGGATTGAATCCCAGAATGACGGTATGGTTTTCGGTAACCTCGCGTCGATTGACGCCCACGTCGCTCAGGGTCGTTCCGACGCCAAGACGGGCCGGCTGCATCGCTTCGTGCGCGTCGGCGATAGCGCCGACAATGATCGGAATGGCGCTCTGCACGTACTCTTCGTTCTTCACGCCCCAGCCCCAGCAGCTCTGCGTCGCGGGTCCGGAGTGAGTTTGAATGGCGCAGAGAGTGACGTGCGCCGGAGGGATTCCGGTGGCGGCGTGGACTTTCGTGCGGAGGGTCTCGACGTCGCTGTCTTCCACGTTGATCCAGTCGATGCTGACGATGGCGGCCTGAACGCCATCCTGCTCGAGAACGAGCGCCGTGACGTTCAGCCCGTCATGCACCGACTCGGCGACCCGATCCTTCGCCGGATAACCAAAGAGGTGAACGCCGAGCGGCGGCGTCACGTCTCGTCGAGCGACGCCAACGCGTAGAGAGGTTGTCATCGATAACTTTCTTTAAAATAAAGCGCCGCATAATAGGGCCGGGCTTTGAAAAATCGTATGCCGGGCGTATAAAACACCCGGCAGACGGGCCTGCGGCCGACCGTCCTCCGGGCGAAAAGCCCGACACCGGGTGTATAAAACACCCGGCAGAGGGGCCTGCGACCGACCGTCATCCGGACGGGAAAAAGTGTGTCCCGGATTGCCGTGTGATACCCGGCTGATGATTGGATGGTCATTATGAATGAGACGGATCCGCGTGAATCCTGCCGTAATATGGCGGAATTATAGAGAATCTGGATGGAAAACCGGCGAAATCAGCGGTGAATGGAGGGGCAGTTTGTGCTCAAATGAGACGGTTTGAGACGGATTTCTGTTATGCAGCCCTGCCCCCGGCCCCTCTAAAATGGGGGAGTGATCGCCCGGTGGCCCCCCCGGCCCCAATAACTCATCCTTCCCCAACCTATCCCAATGCGAACCCCAACCCTCGGAACCCGGGGCAAATCCCGTGCCGGTCGCACGGTCAAACGATCTCGGCCGCAAAACCGATGCCCGGTTGACCCGTAACGTTGTCGGGGCGGCCCAAAACGAACGTCGCGCCGAACGCAACCCCCCCAATAATTGCGGAGTCCTCGGCCGGTGTCTGCGTGGTCGCCAGGGAGTCACCGGCCGGGCGCCCCGAATGAATTCGAGGCCTGTGATACGAAACTCCTTCCGGGGTTGATGGCGCCTGGATCATGCTCCTTTCGTTTCCCGAGTCGGAAGCGCGGCCGCCGACCTCACGAAGTGGTTTCGATGGCTCCGCATCCGCCATCGGATGGAATTCGGGTGATCGATGTCGACTCGCATACCCCTCCTTATTAGTAAGAGCCGAGAAGAGGGCTTTTGGGAGAAGTAGGAAGTTTTTCAACTGATAAAAGGAGACGCGGACGGAGGACGGAGGACCGCCCGCGCCTCATCCCCCGCGCCTCACGCCTCGTCCCTCGCGCCCGCTTTTCAAGTTGGGTCAGTCGCTGCTCATGGCGGAGGGGCTGAAGTCGCGATAGCGGGCGCTTACGATGGAATAGAGGCCGTAGGCGACGAGGCCGGCGGCGATGAAACTCAAGATGGCGGAACCGTAGGGTCGACTTTGAAGTGAGTGAAGGGCGCCGGCCATCCCGCGCGATTGGCCGGGGTTATGATGGATTCCAGCGACGATCAGGAAGGCGCCGATGATCATGAAAACGGCCCCGCGGGCTGCAAGTCCGACCCGGCCGAGAGCTATAATGGCCTTTCGAACAGTCTCGCTGAGCTTCGATAGCGCGAGAATCCGGTCGAGCTTAGACGCGTACGCCTTGTAAATCTGATACAGTCCGATACCGATGACAACGACGCCTATAAGTATAACAATCTCGGGGCCGAAGGGGAGACCCATCACCTTCGCGGTGGACTGGTGGACATTTTGCGCTGAGCCGGATCCGGTTTGATGACCAGAGACCGCGAGACGGAGGGCGGCGTAGGCGACGACTGCGTAGACGACGCCGCGAAATAGACTTGCAATTCGCGACGATGGTTTTCCATACGTCGTGAAGGCGCGGGCGCCGCGATAGATCGCGTAGGCGAAAACGCAAATGGCGGCGGCGCCGAGTATGAAGCGCCCGAACGGGTGGTAGTATACAACGTCGAGCGCGCCCTGCTGATTGGGGGTCTGGCTGGACCCGCCGCGGGCGCTCGCGCCGGCGAGAATGCCTATCAGTATGTAACCGACGCCGACTGCGGCGCTTCCGAACCGGGCCAGCCATTCGAAACCTGGACTGGCCGCCGCATTACGAGCGACGTGAACGAGTTTCTCGCCTTCGTTGGCGGCATTGGAAACGACTCTCTGACTGGATCCACGCGACATGACTTTGTCTCCTCACCCGGTCGGCCGGTTTTGGCCGCAAGAACGATATTACCCCATTTTGGGGGAATGTCTACCGGAAAAGCGGACGGAGGACGGTGAGTGTGTGAGACGGTGGGAGAGTGGGATGGGGGAAAGGTTAGAAAGTGGGACGGGGGAGGATGGGACGTAGGAGGGTGAGACGGTGAGAGGGTGAGAGGGGGGAGCGGCTTTTGCGGATTCTCATTGAAAACTGATCCATTTTTAGATGAGAATCTGCAGCTTTGACGCCGGGGGGCGGCGGTGATAGAATGTGGATGTTCAGGTGAATGGAGAGGTGCCCGAGTGGTCTATGGGAGCGGTCTTGAAAACCGTCGTGCGCGCAAGTGTACCGTGGGTTCGAATCCCACCCTCTCCGTGGGAGTACTGGGACCTGGGTATTGGGTCTTAAGTGTTGGGCATCGGGTCTCGGATTGGGGCGGCGGCGCGCCGGCGGGGGGGGGGGACTGTATGACCTCGAACAGCAGCCATACAGCGCGGGATGAGAAAGTGGTTGTAGAGGCCGTTCGCCGGCTCATTCAGGAACGCCACCCGGGCGGCGTGACGCTGGAAGTGCTGCCCCACGGTGTTCGTCAAGATGAGGGCTGGTGGTACGTGCCGGTACGCCCGAGCAGTGAACCGGCAAGACGCTACGAGTATTACGAGACGCTGGCTGAGGTAGAGAACGAACTGCAAAAATCGGATCACCTCACCGTGCTGCTCGTACCATCTCCACCAGAAGAATAGATCCCCCATTGATGACCATTGATTTGTGGCCGTGCCTAATCCCTACATGCGGCGGCAAGTGGTGAGGGGCGCCGGAGCGGTCTAAGGCTAACCCATGGACGAAGAGGTTAATGATATCGCTGAATGGCTGCAGAAAGAGGCTGAGGCGCTGAAAATGAAAGCCAGGACGCATTCTGAGCTTGCTCGCCGGGAGGAGAACTGGATCTATCTGCCCGTGCGTATCGAGGGGAAAATGGGCGCGTTCCGGCGGGCGGAGCGCCTGC
>DASRZA010000482.1:0-3951 GCA_035686845.1 Armatimonadota bacterium
ATGGACCTCGCCGGCGTGACTCTGCAGCAGCATTTCAGCGATGCCGGACGTTCCGCCGAAGTTACCATCGATCTGAAACGGCGGGTGGAGATCGAAGAGGTTCGGCGCCGTATGCTCAGGCGTGATCAGATCGGAGATCAGCCGCAGGGCATGGTCCCCCTCGCCCAGCCGCGCCCGGAGATTGATCATCCATGCCAGGCTCCATCCCGTGCCGGCGTCACCCCGCATCTCCAGCGATTTCTTCGCCGCATCCAACAGCTCGGGAGTCTTCCAGGTGATCTGCGCCCCGGGATAAACGCCATAGAGGTGCGAAACATGGCGGTGATGCTGCTCCGGCGCCTGGCCATCCCAATCTTCCAGCCATTCCTGGAGCTGTCCGAGATGACCGATTTGCATCGGCGCAAGGCGAGCCCGGGCCGCGAGAATCTGTTCTCGAAACGGCTCGTCCACCCCTAGAATTTGGGACGCGTCGGCGCATGCCTGGAAAAGATCCCTCAGGATCTGCATGTCCATGGTCGGGCCGGCGCAGATGCTGACTCCGGGGTGGTGCGCATTCTCGGGCGAGATCGAGGGGTTGGTGACCAGCCAGTGATGAACCGGCTCCTCAACGAGCGTGTTCAGGAAGAATTCGGCCGCGCCTTTCATAATCGGATAATGCCGCTTCAGCGCAGCCTGATCCCGCGTGAATTCGTAATGATCCCAGAAGCTTTTGCAGAGCCACGCGCCTCCGGACGGCCACATGCCCGAAAAGGAGTAGTCCACGGGAGCGGCGCCGCGCCAGGCGTCGGTGTTATGATGGCAGACCCACCCCTCCGCCCCGTACTCGGTTTTCGCCGTTTTTGCGCCGGTGGCAGGCAGATCCGAAAGCATGGCGAAAAGCGGCGCATAGCATTCCAGCAGATTGGCGGGCCCTGTCGGCCAATAGTTCATCTCGGTGTTGATATTAATGGTATACTTGGACCCCCAGGGCGGACTCATGCTGTCGTTCCAGAGCCCCTGGAGCGTGGCCGGCTGTCCTCCTGCGCGTGAGCACGAGATCAGGAGGTAGCGTCCGAACTGAAAATGGAGCGCGGCGAGATCGGGATCGTTTCCACCATCGAACGCCTTCACCCGCTCATCAGTGGGCTGCATCATCCCGCTTGGTTTGCCTTTCGGCTTCGAAGATTCCGAAAGGTCGAATGAAACACGGTCGAAGAGGCGCTGATGATCCGTTTCATGCGTGCGCCGCAGCCGGTCGTACGGATGGCGCGCGGCGGAGTTCATGAACTCCAGCGCTCTCGCCTCTGCGTCTCCTGTAACATCTTGGTAGCTTCGATAGCTGGTCGCGATGGAGATAAAGAGGGTGACGGCATTCGCTCCGGTGACCTGCAGCCTGCCATTCGACGCGTGGATGGCGCCGCCCTCGGCGTGCGCGAGGGCGCGGGCGTGGAACCGGACGGCGCCGGGAATGCCCTGGGAGTCACCCGAGATTCCGTCGAGCGCCAGAGTATCGGCGGCCGGCGTCGTCGTACTCGCTTTCTGGGGAGTATCGAAGGCAGCGGTGAAGGAGATTTTTCCGGGTCGATCTGCCGTAAGCCGCATGACAATCACTTCGTCCGGCGCGCTGGCGAACGTCTCACGACGGAATTGCACGCCGCCGGCCGAGTAGCTCACGCGGGCGATTGCCCGCTTCAGATCCAGCTCGCGGCGATAGTTCGAGACAACGTCCGGCGTATCGAACGAAAGCTGCAGCTCGCCCACGGTTTGATACTGCATCTGCGGCGCGGGCCGGCCCATAAAATGGGCGTTCACGAGTGACTGCGCCTCCTGCCATTTTCCGGCGAACACCAGGCGGCGTATCTCTGGCAGCGCGGCCAGCCCCTCGGGATTGCTGTAGTCGTGGGGACCGCCCGCCCAGAGCGTTCCTTCGTTCAGTTGGAGCCGATCGGTAACGACGCCGCCAAAAACCATGGCCCCCAACCGGCCGCTGCCAATGGGGAGCGCCTCGAGCCACCGCTGCGCCGGCTGCCGGTACCAGAGAGAAAGCGGCTCCTCCGGCGGCGGCGCTTCGCCGGTAAATGTTCCAATCCAGGATGGATTATTCAATGCCAGAACCCCCCTTTCCGGAGCAATCGACTTCACCGGTTTCGACGCAAATCTCCAATCGCCGATAGCACCGCTCACGGCGGGCGGATCCAGCGGACCGGCTGCCGCGCGCCGGGCGATTTCATCGTCGCTCAAGGCCCGGTGGTAGATGGCCGCCCGCAGGATGCGGCCGCGGAACCGGTTCCCTCCTTCCGGGTCCGCGCCCACACAGAGCGGCACGCGAGTGAGCGTCATCGGCGGGAATGGACCGCTATTCGAGGCCGCCACTACCTTCCCGTCCAGGTAGAGCTTTATGATCTTACGCGACGAGCTGTAGACGCCGGCGACGTGGTTCCAGCGGCCGGCGACCAGCGGGCCAGCCGCCGAGCAAGCCCTCTGCGTCACGAGCCGGATCGAATTGCCGGGGTAGGTATCGAGCATATAGCCGTCACTGGTTCCCGGTACCGACTTATCCAATATTCGGCCGCCGGCCGCCGGCATCGGGTCGGCTTTCACCCACGCTTCAAGGGTAACCTCGTCCGTCAGATCAAGAGCCGGGCCGGGCGCCGCCTGGTAGATCGGCCCGGTTTCTCCCAGGCGCAGCCCCTCCCCGCCGGACGCCCGCGTGGGCGTTTCAGCGTAACCCATGCCGGCCAGCGATCCCGCCGCCAGCGCGCCGATGCTCGATTTCAGAAAAGTTCTACGGTTTTGTCTGGTCATGGTCTCATCCCTGTATCTGGACATGGGCTCATCCATGTTTATAGTAGCGCCCAAAACGACAGAACGGTGATCTGAGCACGGTCCCGGTGACGTGGCGCCTCGTGCGAATAGCTCGGGCCAGGCGGCGACCGCCTGGCCGCCGGAGGAAAAAGTATGCCGGTCTTCTCACCGAGTCGTAGTATAATAGATCTGATCAGGGAACCGGAGACAATAGAACAGATGGCCAGACCACAGGTTTTAGAAGGTACTTGGGAAGAACTGAAGCTCCACGACGAGGAACTTTCCGGCAGACGGTTTCGCCTGGTTCCTTACACCTGACTCCGACAAGATCGCTTCCAGGGGAAGTAAATCCAAGAGGAGCGCGGGTCCAAAACCCAGCAGCCAGATCCCCCGCCAACTTACCGGCATGGGAAAGTTTGCCGGTATCATCCCAAGCTCAGAGGAGTTCATGCGTCAAAAGCCAGAAGAGATCGAGCTTGAGGAGCGCAAGTTTCGCAGGTGAACTATGCTCTGGATGCTTCCGCGTTGGTGGCGTATCTGAACGGAGAGCCTGGCGCCTCTGTTGTTGCTGGCCTTCTCCCTGACCCGAATAACCTCTGCTATGCTCATGCTATCAACTTGTGTGAAGTGTTCTATGGAACGCTGCGTGCCGCGAATGAGCGCGCGGCGCGTGCAGCGATAACTACCCTCTATACAGACGGGGTGATTATGCGCCGTGATATGAGCGAGCGGTTTTGGAAGCGTGTCGGACGACTCAAAGCCACGGGGAAAATCTCTATCCCCGACTGCTTCCGCATCGTCCTTGCCCAGCGCGTAGGCGGAGAAGTCGTCACGTCCGAGCACCGAGAATTTAATCCTCTCGGTCCACTGGCGATCGCCCCCATCCTTTTCATTCGATAGCGTTTTCCACGACCGTCCCTGCCACGTATCCTGCGCTCCCCGATGACCGTCCTCTCGCCCCGATAACGTGGGAACTGTTGGGGGCGCAGACCTTCATTTGACGACAGCGAACATTCTATGGCAAGTCTAAGAGCGTGTCAAGAAATGTCTAAAATGGGAAAACCAATGGCATGGAACGAAAACCGTATCCGTCTGATCTTACGAACGAGCAGTGGCATCAGATCGAAAAGGCGCTGCCGCCGCACAAGAGCAAGGCTGCTCGCCCGA
>DASRZA010000483.1:0-6788 GCA_035686845.1 Armatimonadota bacterium
GCCACCGCCCGGGGAGTGTTCCCAACCTCCACCCGCGCGACCACCTCATAGCTGCGGCCATCAATCACACTGAGAACGCCTGTGACCCGGTCCTTTTCCACGGGGGCGTGAGCAAGGTAAATCTTGTTGGAAACCGGGTTCACCGCGAGGGCCAGCGCTCCCCGGCCCACGCTGACGTGAGCGGCGACGGCATTGGCGCTGCCATCAAGAATGGTGAGCGCGCCGGTCGCGTCGGCAACGTAGAGCCGGTTGGCCCCCGGGTCAGCGGCGACCCGGGTGGGGTGCGCCCCGACCGAATGAACCAGTACGCGCCGGAGCTCACGCTTCAGCGCAGGGGTCAGGGGCGCATAAGCCTCGAGCTCACGCGCAAGCTGGCGGCGGCCGAGGCAGAGCCATCGTTTGACAGTGCCTTCGGGGCGATCCAATCGGCGCGCAATCTGACGGATCGACTCGCCCTTGAGGTAGAACAGCGCAACTGCGCGCGCCTCATCCCACGGGAGCCGGTACAGCGCCCGCTCGATATCCAGCCGGAGAAGCGACGCGGGCAGCGCAGGCGATGGCGCCTCCTCCTCGTCAATATTAAAAACGCCATCAGGCGCTTCAGGAACGCGGGCGCGGCGGATTCTACGCGCCTCGTTCCGCACAATGCTGTGCATCCAGCCATGCAGCCGGGTTGGATCACGGAGCTCGCGCAGATGAAGGCAAACCTGGAGGATCGCCGCGCCCACAGCATCCTGAGCGTCGTCGTAATGGCGCAGCTCAGCATACGCCGTAGGATACATCCGCGCCCGCGCCGTCTCCACCAGCTCCGCCAGGGCGCCCCGGTCACCTGCGCACGCACGCCGTACCAATTCGCTGTCATCACGCTGTGTGTTCATTACTGAGTATGATCCACACAACGGGGCAAAAGGTTCGCGAATAACGCGTGGCTTCTAAGAAAGTCGGCGGGTTATCGCTATCGGCGCGTTAATCCGCTTCGGTTTTGCGCCGGATCACGATTCCACCCGAGGTTTCCTCGACGACCGCGTCGATCTGGACTCGCACCAGCATCTCACGCACATTGTCGCCGATACAGCTCAGATCCTCGGGCGCCGCCTCGATCGCCATACCAACCTGGTCCTCTCCGTCGACCTGAGCGGCCGTAAAGCGCTTAAAAAGGGTATTCGAAATCTCAACCAGAGCCTCCGGCTCTATCGACACTTCTCCGCTATCGCCATGCGCCGGCGTATTCTTGCTCTCCATGACTCCCCCTGTCTTCCAGGCAAATGGCCCGGCTGTGAGGCCCGCCGAACCTATTGTATTTTGGCGCGGCGGCGGCGATTCGGGAGGGTTCGAAAGTGATCAGATCGAATATATTTCCTATTCAGCTCGCCTGGTTAGGAGCGATATCTCCCGCCTCAATCATGCTCACGAACGGATTATCATCGATCGTGAGAGGAAGATCGACACGGCCGCGGCGACGGCTCGATTCGTATGTCGCGAAAATAACCTCACTTGTCTGGAGCGCCTTCCGGCCGGATAGTTCAGGCTCGGCGCCGGTTCCCAGACACTCTACCAGGTTCGCAATCGCACGGTCGATGCCGACTCCATCGTGGATGCCTTCCTGAAGCTCGATCTCCCGCCAGCCCGCGTGCTTCTCGTTGATTACGCGGACCCACGGGGCGGCCCAGCCGACTTCAATCACCCCGTGCGCTCCGACAATCCGGTTAGCGCACCCGATTTGGGCCTCGAAACCGGTGATCACCAGCGCCCGAACGTCATTCTTGAACTTGAAGTGACAGATCCCCTGGCTCTCAGTTTTCAGACCAAAGACTGAATGCTCCCTGCGGCCATCGATCTGACCGATGACCCATTCCGCCGGAGTCTCCTCATTATAAAAGAAGAGCATGTCGATCCAGTGAGTGCCCCAGTCGATCATGTCGCCGCACTGCGCTTCGACTCGAAGCAATGGCCCGATCTCGCCGTCGCGGAGAAGCTGCCGCGCCGTCTGGAAAGGGGCTAAGAACCGGCGCTGGTGATTGAACGTCAACTGGACGCCGTTCTTCGCACATGCGGAGGCCATCTGCCGGGCGCCTCCCCAGGTCGACGACATCGGCTTTTCGCAATGTACGGCGCGGACTCGGGCCTCGGCTGCAGCGACCACCATCGGCGCGTGGAGATGGGGCCAGGTGCAGACACTCACGATGTCCGGCTTTTCCTCAGATAACATCTCGTGGTAGTCCTGATAGGTCCGTGGGATGGAGTAACGATCGGCGAACGCCGCAACGTTTTCCTGGGAGATATCGGCCACCGCGACCAGATCGCACTGTCCGGTTTTGACATATCCCTGCGCGTGGGCATGCGCCATTCCATAACCCGTGGCGCCCTCGGTGCGAAGGGGCCGTCCTGCGCCGATAATCGCAACCCTGTAACGATCGGACATTTAATAGATCTCCTCTTTAACACATCGGAAAACAATCTTGCTAAGAATAGCTCTATTCGCCGGGGACAGGCCGCGCAAATAGCGCGTAATGACCGGACGACGGTTTCTATTCTAATCGATTTTAGGGAGGCAGAACGACCTTCGGGCGCGAAAGCCAACCAGCCCGCGGTTGACACATCCGCGGGCGCGCCCGTATAATCGGGTAATGCGTCCTGATAGGGGCGGGTATGAAACCCGCCCCTACGAAACGATCCCGCCGGCGCGCCTTCCGGATGGAACACAATACACGACGCGTCTGCTTTACACTGCCCGCGATGGGGCCAATTCTCGAAAGAAGTCTGCCAATGCCAAAAACTGAACGAGATCGGGAGCTGCGGCGCCGCCGTCAGCGCCGCAAAGAGCGCGATAAAGCGCAGAGCAAAGCCAGAGTCGCCGCCGCCCCGGCCACCACGCCCGCTCCCACCCGCCCCGCTCGACCTGCCCGCACCCGCCGCGTTGGCGCCGGCTCGACAACCAGCTAGAAGAGGGCGCGGGACGGTGGGTTTGTGAATGTGTGAGACCGTGAGAATGTAGGAGGGCCGGCCGAAGGTCCACCAGACGGGTAATTCATTGCCCGGCTGCCCGAGGGCGTCACGTCGCTGGTAGTTCATTTGTCTGCGGATTGGATACAGCATGAAAACGCGACTCGTCGCTCTTCTCGGTTTCGCTCTCCTCGTCGTCTGCCTTGCTCCGGCAGCGGCCCGGCAGCCCTCGCTGGCTCGCACTCCACCCATGGGTTGGAATAGCTGGAATCACTTTCACCTAAACATCAGCGATGCCGTTATCCGCGAACAGGCAAAGGCCCTGGTGACCAGCGGCATGAAGGCAGCCGGTTATAAATACGTCGTGATTGACGGCGGATGGGAAGGATTCCACGACGCCCAGGGCGTTTTCCACTCCGATCCTCGCAAATTTCCCAACATGAAGGCGCTGTGCGATTACATCCACAGCCTCGGCCTCAAAGTGGGGATTCACACCAGCCCTGGCCCGACGACCTGCGCCGGGCGCGAGGCGAGCTACGGTCATGAGAAACAGGACGCCCGGACCTTTGCACGCTGGGGAATTGATTTCGTTAAATACGACTGGTGCAGCGCCTCTAAGGTCTACAAGCCAGACCAGATGAAAGCCGTATACAAGATGATGTCGGACGACCTGAAGGCGACCGGCCGGCCAATCCTTTACAGCCTTTGCCAGTACGGAATGCAGGATGTCTGGAAATGGGGCGCGTCCGTTGGCGGTCAGATGTGGCGCACAACCGGGGACATTGGGCCCAGCTACAGCTCGATTATTCAGCACGGCCTTGAGCAGAACGGCCTCGAAAAGTACGCCGGGCCAGGTCATTGGAACGATCCCGACATGTTGGAAATTGGCAACGGCAAATTGAGCGGCGACGAATGCCGCACTCAGATGACTCTCTGGTGCATCCTGGCGGCGCCCCTGTTCGCCGGCAACGATTTAACGAAAATGAGCCAGGCTACGCTCGCCATTCTAACCAACCCGGAAGTCATCGCCATTGATCAAGACCCGGCCGGAGTACAGGGACATTGTGCGCTGCAGGAAGGGCCGACCGAAACGTGGCTTAAACCGTCTGGCAAAGACCATCATCTTGCACGCGATGACCCGCGGCAGGAAGGGCTGGCAGAAATCTGGGTTAAGCGCCTGACCAACGGAGCCACAGCCGTCGCGGTGTTCAACATGCAAGAACAGGCCGTGACGATTGGTCTGGATTTCAAACAACTCGGCCTGCCGGAAACGGTTCAGGCTCGCGATCTATGGCTGCGAAAGGGCATAGGAACATTCAATAAGAAACTCGTCGTTTCCGTTCCAAAACATGGCGTGATTCTCTTGAAGGTCAAACCGGCGCATCGCAGCAAATAGCGGCCGCCGTCAGGCACGGGCGGTGGGTGGCCCCGAGGCGCTGGGATGATCTTCAAAGTTATTGAAGGAATCCTTCCGGCCCTGTCGAAACATTTTTTACAACGGTCATTTGCGCGCAGGAAGGGCGGTCCTGGTTTCCGAACTCGCCCATTGCACGAGTGGATCTCACCGCAAGGCCGTCGTTTTTGAAAACTTGTCCGAACCCGGGCGAATACGCCCGGAAATGGAGGTTCTGATGACTGAGCGATGCAATGGTAGCGTTACTTCCGCACCCCCCCCCAACTCGTCGTAATCGCGCGGTAGATTCGCCTAACGCCCGACGAGACGTCAAGCTTTCATGCCGGCGTCTGCGCACGGCCGGCCCCGGCGAGCGCCCGACGGGCCCCCTTTCCACCCACGTTTGCGTTTTTGCGGTTTTCGCCGCATTCGCTGCTCTGATCCTCCCGATAGCTGCGCGGGCCGCAGGCCCCCCGGCCCCCAATAATGGGGGAGTCCTCGCCCCGAAGCCCGTGGTCGCCCCGCCCCCGACTGCCCGCCGCGCGCCCTCCTCGGTCCTTCGTCCTCCGTCCTTCGTCCGGGCCCCGCGCCCCACGCGGCCCGGTGCACAGGCGCGGAGGCCTGCGGCACTGTTCGCGCCCGCCGCCTCGCGCCCCGCGCCACGTACCTTCTCCTCCGTCCGGGCCCCGCGCCCCGGGTCCATCACCCTCCTCGACGGGGCGGGCCACCTCAGGCGGCCGGTCACGATTGGCGAACGGACGGGGTGGATTTCGGCGCTACATCAGGGGAAGTTCCACGGCGAGAGGGCTGCTAAGCTCTACGTCTGGCTCGGCGAATACGCTCTCGCGCACAATCAGGACCCGGAGAGAGCTTCCTGGTATTTTACGAAGGCCCGGGGACTCACTGGCCACCGGTCGCCCGAATACGGGCGGGCCACCTACGATAAGGCCTTCTGCCTCTTAGACGAAGGCGCTTATGAGGATGCGGCCGCCGCGTTCCACCGGCTGCTGGCAGGCGTCCATCCGCTTCGCGGTTATGACCCTCGCGACTGCGTGATGGTATACCGGCACGCCAACGCGTGCTGGGGCTATCACCTATCGCATGAAAAGTTAGGCATTCCGGAGCCGCCGCGTCTCGATCCGTTCTGCGGCGCCGCGAGCCTGGCTGTTTGTATGCGCGGCCTGGGGATGCCGTGGCAGCGGCCCTGGATCATCAGCCGGGTCAAGGTGACCGGCGAGGGCAGCACGATGCTTGACATTCTGGACGCCGGGCCCCGGCTCGGCGTACACGTCCGAGCGGTAGCGGCCGATGATACCGGTCTTCGGGCGCTGCCCAAGCCCTGCGTGGCATACGTTGAAGCGGATCACCTGGTGGCCGTGACACGCGCCGACGCCACCGGAATCACGTTTATCTGCAGTGATTGCGGGCCCTGGCCCGGCGGCAAAGTCCGGCTGACGTGGAACCAATGGCACACCATGTCTCCGGGACTTTTCGCGGTGGTGACCCGCATTGGAAGCCGGCAGGACCACTGGCTGAGCGCCGTGCTATCCCCGAAACCGAAGACGCTTCAGGTAGCGGGTCTGGGCAATATGGCCGGGCTCGCCCCCTCGCTCAGCGCGATCGCGGCGCTGAAGCTGCACATCCTGGCCGTTACCGGTGGCGGCGGCGGCGGCTGTGGGTCGAAGTACACCAGCACCCACTGCAAATGCGGCGTCTCCTGCCCCATCGAGTCCGGCGATGGGCCGAGTGGAACGGCCGGGACCGGCCAGGGCGCAGCGCCCAGTCCAACTCCCACGCCGCAGGGTACCCAGGACCCGGTTAACCTTGCGACGGGAGAAGAAGAGTATACGCCGGCGGCCGACCTCACCGTTTATAACCCGAACGGCCCGGCGGTAATCTGGCGAAGAAGCTATGGCAGCCTGCGGAACGATGGTTGGTATTTTGGCCAGGGCTGGTCTTTCCCTTATAACGTGGGGATGGCGGGGGGCGCGTACTACTATTCTCCCAACGAGGTTCTTGCCGAGAATGGGAGCCTTGTTCAGTTCACGCAGCCCTCGCAGCCAACAGCCCAGACGCCACGCGTCGCCTGCGCGGTGGAGAACGGGGTCCCAATGATGGTCGAGGCGGACTACGACCCGGTAAGCACGGGAACCTATTACACGGTCACGTTTGCGAACCGGACCAAGTGGATCACGGTCCCCTATGCGGACGGAATCGAGAGCCCCGGCGCGCTCAGCCAGATCGTGGATAAATCCGGGAATGCGATCCATTTCCAGTACGGGGCTTATGGCCTGGCGAGCATTTCGGACTCCGCCGGCCATACGCTGCTCACCATCAATTGGAACCCGGATATGACGGTCGCGTCGGTGTCCGACTGCTATGGGCGCAGCGTCTATTATCAATACTCATCGTTTAACGGTTATTGGGCCAATGAGCAGATGCTGTCTCACGT
>DASRZA010000484.1:0-22670 GCA_035686845.1 Armatimonadota bacterium
AGCTCCCAGTGGAGAATCACGGCTCAAGGTGACATCGCGGTAACCGATCGCCTGGAGACGCGGATTCAGCAATGCCTCTCCCGGGATGACGCCTGCCATTTCGTGGCGGCGCCCATCAGCGGTCACCAGTGCGCTGCAGAGGTACATGTATCCTCCGCACTCGGCGAATGTGGGCAGACCGCCGAAAATTGCCTGCGCGATGGAGAGCCGCATCGGTTGATTCGCCGAGAGGGCTTCGGCGTGCAGCTCCGGATACCCGCCGCCGAGGTAGAGGCCATCAACATCGTCAGGGAGCCCCGGCGCCGTAAGAGGGCTGAACGGCACGATCTCAGCGCCGGATTCCTCCAGCAGCGCCACGTTCTCAGGATAGTAGAAACAGAACGCAGCGTCGTTCGCGATGGCGATCCGCGCACGTGATCGTCGATGACGTGATGGCTGCGACGAGAAAGCCGCAGCCCGCTGAGGTTTGGGCGCCGGCCTCGCGCCTGGCGCGGCCTCGGGAGTCCTGGGTTCGCCCTCTGCAATGCCAGTGAGGCGATCGAGGTCAATGCCGGTCGCGGCCCAGTCTGCCAGCCGCGCGATCAGAGCTTCGAGGTCCGGCTGCTCGAAGGGCATCGTGAGGCCCAGGCGCCGCTCGGGGAGTCGAATGTCAGGGTTTTCGGGCAGCCATCCGAGAAACGGAACCCCGAGGGCCTCGATGCCGGGACGCAAGTAAGCGGCGTGCCCCTCACCGGCGACCCGGTTGGCGACGACACCGGCCAGCCGAACGCGGGGATCGAAATCGCGATATCCCTTCGTTAGCGCTCCGGCGCTCCGTGCAAGTCCGGCGGCATCGATGACGAGGACCACCGGCGCGTCGAGCCATTGAGCGATTTCCGCGGTACTGCCGCGCTCCTCCATCGGGTCGGCGCCATCATGCAGTCCCATCATGCCTTCTATTACGGCGACGGTGCGCGCCCCGGATGTCGCGCCGGCGCCGCGTGCGAAGCTGGCCCGCATCCCCTCAAAACCGAGCATCCAGCTATCCAGTGACCATGAGGGGGCCCCGCATACAGCCGCGTGATACCCGGGGTCAATATAATCCGGCCCGACCTTGAACGGCTTTACATCCCATCCGGCCCTGCGCAGAGCCGCCATGACGCCGATGGTGACACTTGTTTTCCCCACGCCGCTGTGAGTACCGGCGATGACGATCCGGGGGATAGTCGATCCGGCGCTTTTCATCCTACCACGCATCCTCTGGTCTCCGCGGACCAATCCTCACACGGACACGGTGGCCGCGGTCTGCGCCGGACTCAAGTGAATCACGCCGCGATCCGGGAACGCGCCGCTGAAGAGCTCCGGATGGATCAGACTCGCCAGTATCTCGAGGCCATCCACCACGCGAGGTCCAGGCCGGCTGAAGTAGGCAGATCCATCAACGCCATAAACTCGGCCCGTTCGAACGGCCGGTAGTTCATTCCATCCCGGCTGGCTTCGCAAAATAGGGAGATCCTGAACGGTCCGTTCAATCGTGTAACCGCAGCAGGCCAGCACGATGATGTCTGGCGCTGTTGCGCAAATAGTCGCCCATGGGATTCGCAATGAGTCGAGTCCCTTGCGTCCGAGCGGGTCCACCCCTCCTGCAATCTCCACCAGTTCCGGTACCCAGTGACCGCTGCAGAACGGCGGATCGATCCATTCCATCAGGAAACAGAGCGGACGGGAATCCGCCCGCTCGGCGATGGTCTTCACCCGATCGACCCGGGCCTTTAGCGCATCCACCAGGCGCTCACCCTTTGCCGGCTCATTCAGAGCGCCGGCCACCCGTTGGATATCCTCAAAGATATCGTTCAAACAGGATGGCGCCAGATTCACCACTCGCGGAGGACCCGGCAGCGTCGACGCGAGGCTGAGCACGGAGTCATAACCGACAGCGCAGACGTCGCAGAGCCGCTGCGTGAGAATTACGTCGGGCTGAAGACGGCGAAGCAGATCCTCGTCCATGGTGTAGAGGGTCCCGGATTTGGCCAATTGCTCCGAAACCCACCGGTCGATGGCGGCGCTGGAGAGTCCCGAGTCATGGATCTCGCACCGGGTTACCCGCGGCAGGCGGTTCACCTCGGGCGGGAAGTTGCATTCATGAGAGACGCCTACCAGTTCCGACGCAAGACCGAGCGCGCCTACGATTTCGGTGGCAGCGGGTAATAACGAGACGATGCGCGTCATTTACGCCATTTCTATCGGCGAGCGTGCTTCCGCCACTCGCATTGTCAGTTCATACGCTCCGAAAACCGCAGCCATCCACAAAAGATCACCGATAACCGCATTCCGGAAGAAAGGGAGTGCGCTCAGATAACAGTGGCCCATCCCGATCACGGTGTGCGTGTACATGCCAGGCCAGGAGGCCCAAACGGCGAAGTTTGTGACGAGAAAGAAGAGCGTCGATCCGGCCAGAGAGGCTGCAATTCGGTTCTTCCAGCCTCCGCGGCAGAGCCAGCGTCCCAGAAAGACTGAAGCGCTGAAGCAGGTGTAACAGACCAGGCTCATCCAGCTAAATCCATAGCCCACGGCGGCGTCGCTGGCGACCAGGGCTGCCAGGGGAACCAGCCATGCCGTGCGTCGCGGCAGGACGGCGCCACTGAGGAGCGCGACGGCAAGCACCGGTGTCGCGTTCGGCGGGTGGGGAAGCAGGCGGCATGCCACCGCCAGGATAATAAGCGCATAGGCCATTGGCAGATCCTCTCGTAAACAGGCGCCGGGATCGCGACAGGAGTGAGAGGGATCGCAGGCCGCGGACAGAGATCGCGGTCCGTATTCCTATCACCCTCTGGATCGGAGGGTCCTCGACAGGGGTTGTGGGCGGGCGTTCGGGCTGTTACCGCAGCGGCACTGCACCGGAATTTCACCGGATTCCCCCGATAGCGACGAGGCCCTAGACCGGCTCCATCGCTGCCGTGCCACGACAGCACGGCGCCACAACCATTACGGTTCTATTATACACAGCCCAACCTCATTCCGGCGCTTCTTTGTTCGCGTCATTTGCGTTTTCATCCCGATGTCGGTGATGCAGGTCGGGAATATGAGAATGGGAGTGGCTGAGCGATTCATGGACATGCGGATGAGAATGGGGATCGCTCGGATCAACACCCGTTTCGTGATGATGCTGGTGATGTTCGTCATGCGTGTGCAGATGACTATGCTCTAGCCGCTGGTGGGTATGAGCGTGCTCATGGACTGTTTCAAGATGGGGCCAGTGTGTGACACGAAGTCGTGATAGACCGACGCCCAGGGCGCAGAGACCAACGCCCACCGCGACCGCCAGGATCTCCACGCGAGGGCTGATGACGCCCAGGAGCACTCCGCCCAGCGCAGCTCCCAGCGGCTCGGCGCCGTACCCACCCAGCCGATAGACCCCATGCACCCGGCCGCGTAGATCGTCCGGGGTCACGGCCAGCCGGTAGGAAGTGGAAGCCATCGACAGGACAGGATCGCACATGAAGGCGATGCTCCAGCCCGCGATCATCATGGCGGGAGTGACTGCCAATGCCACGAGCGGCGTGGCGAGAGCCTGTATCACGATCGGCCCGATGACCAGATAACCGAACGGAAGGCGTGTTTTGAGCCTTACAGCCATCGAAGCCCCAACCAGACCGCCGATCGCCGAGAGGCTGAAGATCATACCGATGATGCCGGCGGAGGCGTGCATTTGATCACGAGCAAGCACGATCATCGCGAGCGGTACGGGCGCATATAGAAGGCTGAGCGTCCACGACGTCAGCGCGAGCGCCCGCAGCCGCCGATCATCCCAGAGAAATCGCAGCCCCTCCAGAATGTCCTTGTAGAGATTGCGTTTTCGGTTGACTTCGCGATCTGCCTGGAATGGCACGCGGATGAATCCCAGAGAGATTACAGAGATCAGGTAAGTTACCGCGTCCACCAGATAAGCCATGACGGCCCCTTCTGGTGTAGTCCGGGCTGCGCTGATGATCAGTCCAGAAAGCCCGGGGCCGATGAGAGACGCTCCGGATCCGGCCAATGAATCCAGCGCGGTGGCCTGGGGCAGATCTTCACGGGCAACGACATTGGGAAGGCTTGCCATTTCGGCCACGTTAAAGATGACGAAAGCAGTGCCCTGTATCAATGCAACCAGGTAGAGCTGCGCAATGGTCAGATGCCCCATAGCCCAGGCGAGTGGTACCGATCCGAGCGCAAAGAAGCGAGCGACATCACAAATGATCATCGCCACCTTGCGATTCCAGCGGTCCATCAGAGCGCCGGCGGGGAGACCCAGGAAGAGGTAAGGGACCATTCGGGCGGAGGTGATCAATCCCGCCTGAGCCGCGGAGTGTGTCGTTGCCAGGACGAGCAGCGGGAGCGCCAGCCCGGAGACCTTCGTGCCGAGCACAGATACCGACTGCCCGCTCCAGAGGAGTAGGAAATCGCGGTTTCGCCAGAGACGCGGAGATGATGGGTGATCCATGGCTCTATTCTATCCGCCCATGCGTAGCGAGTAATTGTGTAATGGGATGGAAACAAAGAATTAATAGGGACGACATACCGCCGACAAGCCGCCGCAACCTGACGCGGGTAACTTGATAGTGACAGCGCAATAATGCGTCTGCCCTCTGGCGTGAGTGAATCCCATGCACCCGAATCAGTTCTTACTGGACGTCCTGATCATCCTCATTGCGGCCAAGCTAGGCGCGGAGGCGGCAGAGCGGCTGAAGCAGCCGGCGGTGATTGGCGAGCTTCTGGCCGGCGTGCTTGTGGGTGGCGGTCTGCTCGGCCCGCTCTCGCACGAGATTCATTCCCTTTCGCCGTTCGTCATCGACGGCAAGCAGCCGGTGCTGGCTGTAATAGGACAGCTAGGCGCCGTACTTCTGCTCTTTGAAATCGGGCTGGAGTCCAATCTGGCGGATCTCAAGAAGCTGGGTCTGCAGGCGCTGTGGGTAGCCTTCTTCGGCGTGACACTGACTATTCTGTTCGTCTGGATTATCGGAGTGGCGCTGGGTCTTTCGCCAATGGCAGCGATTTTTGCGGGATCCGCACTGGCGGCTACCAGCGTAGGGATCACAGCCCGCACTTTTTCGGATCTCGGCCGCCAGCAGACTGGTGAGGCGAAGACGGTGCTGGGAGCCGCGGTTGCCGATGACGTCATCGGTCTGATTCTCCTCGCCGTGGTCACCGGAGTGGTGAGTTCAAAGTCGGTTTCGCTGGTCGGTGTGCTCCGGACGAGCGCAGTTGCGCTCCTATTCCTTTGCGGCGCCCTGTTCCTCGGCTTCCGCCTGGCGCCATACATACTCCGTATTGCCAGCCGTATGAAGACACGCGCTGCGCTCTCCTCTGCGGCGCTCGCCTTTTGCCTGGTGTTGGCGACCGCCGCAGGAATGCTGGCGGGGCTTTCACCCATTATTGGCGCATTCGCGGCCGGACTGATCCTCTCGCAAACGGAACACAAGCTTCATATCGAGCAGCGGATAAAGCCGGTAGCCGATGTTTTTATTCCGGTCTTCTTCGTCCTGATGGGGGCGTCGATGCCGATCTTAGCGCTCAATCCGGCCTCTCCAGCGGGCCGTTCCGGGCTTGTGTTAGCTGCAGTTCTGGTGGTAGCCGCAATGGCAAGCAAGCTGGCCGCCGGTTTGAGCTTCCCCTTCAGCCGGGTGAATCGCCTGGTGGTTGGGGTCGGGATGATCCCACGCGGGGAGGTTACGCTCATCTTCGGCGCCTACCTCGTCAGGGCGGGCGCGATCGGAGATGGTCTCTATTCGTCTCTTCTTCTGGTCGTGATGCTGACGACGTTTATCACGCCTTTCCTGCTGAAGGCCGCGATCGGTCGGCGCCGGGAGGTGGTCGTTGAGACCGAACCGGTTCCACTTGCTCCGGCGCTCGGGGCGCGAGGGCGAGCGGCACAGCGTTTGCTGAGCTTCTCCTCCGCCGTGGTTCCCAACGGCGTCTGGACAGGAGATCCGGTGGGAACGATAGCGGGCTCGGCGCAGCAGCAATGATTACAACTCGTGGACCCCAGGTTGTGAGCGATTCAATCGCCTGGGGCCCCGGGTTATCTCCAGTCGCATAGAACTGGGGAGGCAGAGGTCCCGGTAGGCTCTCGCAAGAGCCAACCAGGTCGCCGCGGGCGCTAACGAAAGCGCCAACCGGGCAGTGGGGGCCATCCGGTCAGCAGCGATCCGCAGAAGTCCCTTATGCACGAAGCAATCATACGGAGACAGCGGGTAGTTGGCGGCGTTTGTTCCAGGCATCCAGTCACGCGCGCCGTCGTGGCTGGCACTTTTCAGGAAGGAGTACCCTTTGGTTAGCTTACGTCGATTCAGGGAGAAGTGGCTGCGCACGTGCAGCCGGATGATGCTCCTGGCATTTTTATGCTCGAACATTTTAAGTCTCGGTCTGTGCATCCAATCGGCATACGCGGATGCGCCAGCCGGTGATCCGGGTGGCAGCGCCACAGGTACCGCAGCAGATGTAGTGGACGCTGGCGGCAGCGCCTTTGTCGTCAGCAAGCCCACGGATACGACCGCGCCGGACTACGCCACGAAGATGAAGGCGTACACCGACTATACAGACCAGGTGGCGAAAGAGCCCCTGGCTTTGAAGCTGGCGGACGGGGTAGGTCAGAACCGGATCGCAATCAACTTTGTCTGGACGCTGGTTACCGGTTACCTGGTTATGTTTATGCAGGCCGGATTTGCCATGGTGGAGTGCGGTCTCTGCCGGGCGAAGAACGCTGCCCATGTCTTCATGACTAACTTCATGATCTATGGGATCGGCATGCTCGGGTTCTGGATAGCCGGATTTGCATTCATGTTCGGCAGTATGGGGGGCGCCGCGCCGGCCAACCTGGGAGGAATCCCGTCGATTAATGGTCCGGATTTCCACGGATTAATCGGGACCCACGGCTTCTTCCTGTCGGGCAATACGTACGACACGGCGGCCTTCACACTCTTCCTGTTCCAGATGGTCTTCATGGATACCACCGCGACCATTCCAACCGGCGCGATGGCCGAGCGCTGGAAGTGGAGCGCCTTCGTCGTCTATGGATTCTTTGTCTCGATCATTGTCTACCCGATCTACGGGCACTGGGTCTGGGGCAACGGCTGGCTGGCCAACATTGGGACCAACTGGCATCTGGGGCACGGCGCCGTCGACTTCGCCGGGTCCGGCGTGGTGCATGCCATCGGTGGATGGACCGCGCTGGCGGGCGCCATGGTGCTGGGTCCTCGCATCGGAAAGTACAGCCGGGATGGGAAACCCAATGTCCTGGCTGCTCACAATCTTCCAATGGCGTTAATTGGCTGCTTCATCCTGGCATTCGGCTGGTTCGGATTTAATCCAGGGTCTACCCTGGGCGCATCCGGCGCCGGAAACCTACGCATCGGCGTTATCGCGACTAACACGATGTTAGCTTCTGCGGGTGGGGCGATGGCTGCGATGTTGTACATGATGGCCCGTACCGGGAAGCCGGATCCTGGCATGTGCGGTAACGGGCTGCTCGCCGGCCTGGTAGCGATTACAGCGCCTTGCGCGTTTATTAATTCGGTCTCCGCCGTGATTATTGGTGTCATCGCCGGTGTGGTGGTCTGTATCTCGTGCGTTGTGGTGGAGAGAGCGGGTGTGGATGACCCGGTGGGCGCCATCTCGGTTCATGGCGTCTGCGGGATCTGGGGGGTTCTCTCCGTCGGAATCTTCGCCGATGGCGTTTATGGGGCGGGTTGGAACGGAGTGGGCGCCGCGACGTATCTCGGCAAGGCTGGGATGGGTGTGACGGGCTTGCTCTACGGTGACTGGAGCCAGTTCGCGGCGCAGGTTGTCGACAGCGTCGTCAATATCGTCTGGGCCTTCGGAATTAGCTACCTGTTCTTCAAGGCGCAGAAGGCGATTATGGGTATCCGGTCGAAGCCGGAAGATGAGATCGCGGGGCTCGACATCCCGGAGATGGGCGTGCTCGCCTATCAGCCGGATGAGGTGGCCGTCCCCGCCTGATGAGAGTCGAGGTCTTGCCGGAGGTTCTTTAACCGGCAAGACCCGCTGTCTGGAAAACGGCGCAAGCCTGAAGCTGTACGTACAGAGATTGAAATGGTTGTGTAGGGCGCTTGCAAGCGCCCTATACGCGGAAAGGAAGACGATGCACGGGCTATTGAGCTGGAGTGACCCGAAGATCCAGGGACTGCTGCTGGTTCAGGTGGTGGGATTCCCGCTGGCGTTCCTGACACGGGCGATTCGCTGGGGTATTCTGAGCTATCGGGAGACAGCGCCGCAGCGGCGGATCGGGCAGTTGAAGGCAGGCGGCAATCTCTGCTTCGCGCTCACCTCAATTGCGTTTGTCTGGAGCATACCTTTAGGTGTGCTGCTCTTTGCGATTGGCATCAACCTCGCCTACATCGCTTTCCGGATGGGTCGGGCAAGCAGGCCGTCAGCCGTGGAAGCCGCGCCGGCCGCTACCTCGAATGCGTCTGCGAGGCCGACCCGGAAAATGAAAAGATCCGCCGCGATGCCGCGTTCGAAGCGCAAATTGAGATTACGCGCCGCCGCCCATTAGTCTCTCCCCTCGCTACGCCTTTATCGAAGTGGTGGTGTTATGGGGCTGTATTGGCATCAGGGCGGGGATTCTCAGATACGGCCTCATGACTGTGCCGGTCCTGAGCGCAATAGAATATCGCCAGAGATCGTCCATAACGACTTTGCCCGAGCGCCACGCATCACGAAGAGCTTCTAGCGCTACGTCCAGCCCAATCTTATTACGGTACCGGAACCCCGCGGCACGCTCCGCTCGGGCCGCCACTTTTGCAGCGGCCCGGATAACGCCACGAATTCAGGTTAGCGGGGCGTACCTATTTTGACGAGCACGACACCATGCGCTGGCACGGTGGCTGTGAATGAATCGCTGAAGGTTCCCAGGTTCTGATGCTGCCAGAGATCCCGAACGGGCTGGGGACCAAAAACCCCCATGTCTCCCCAATGGGCCGTAACCTGCATCGGCTGACTGGATCGGTTGAAAAGACCCGCGGCCACAGTTCCATCGAAGAGCGGCCGGGCCCAGACTTCAGTCTCGCCCGCCTGAGATACCCGACCAGCCGGGCGGCCCAGCGGGTCGTTATCGATATCGAGCACTTCGTCGTTGGTGAGCAGCGCGATTGTGAACGGGTCCAGTTTGGTAAGATCGCAGCCGGTCAGGAGTGGCGCCGACTGCAAACACCACATGCTGATGTGAAGGAGTTGCTCATTCGGCGTTAGGTGTGTGGGGTGTGGATTTCCCCAGCCAACCCTTCCAACCACCAGCATATCCGGGTCATTCCAATGTCCCGGACTGGCGTATTTCTCGTGGCCGTTCTGGCTAAAGGCGTTGCTTTCCAGGCTGTGCCAGCTATCATTGATGTCACCCGTGGTCCGCCAGCAGTTGCCGCCAACCGCCGTGCCCCACGTCCAGACCTTGCCCATGCCGTACTGGCAGAGGCTGTAGACGATGTCGCGATTGGCGTTATTGAGCGCCTGCCGCATGACCTGATACGGCTTTTCGAAGCGCTCCAGGCCGGTTCCGGTCGCCACGCCGCCATAAGAGCACCAGTCGTACTTCAAATAATCGATGCCCCATTTTGCGTAGGTGTCGGCGTCCTGCTGCTCATGCTTATAGCTCGCGGGAAAGCCCGCGCAGGTGGTAGGGCCGGGCGAGGAGTAGATCCCGAGCTTGAGGCCCTTGCTGTGAACGTAGTCCGCCAGCGCCTTCATGTCACCAAACTTCTCGTTGGTGGTGATTGTGCCGTTCGCGTCTCTCGGGCCTTCCCAGGTGTCATCGATGTTAATGTACTGGTAGCCGTGCGCCGCCAGGCCGCTCTTCACCATCCAGTCGGCCGCTTCGCGCACTTTTTGAGCCGAGACTGCCCCGGCCCAGACATTCCAAGAATTCCATCCCATCGGTGGTGTTTGCGCCAGTTTTCCCCAGCCTCCTACAATTGTCAGCGGTCTTTGATCTTGTCCGTCCGGTCCGCTAACCGTAATCACCGAGATCGACGTACCCGGATAGGCCAGTGACCCGGTGATAATCCCCGACTGCGGATCCAGGGTGAGGCCGGTGGGAAGAATATCCGCCGAGAAACGGAGCGGACCCTGCCCGGTGGCCGGGATCATGAAGAGAAATGGATGGCCGGGAGTGGCCCCAACCACGCGGGGTCCATGAATGGCTGGAACCGGGGATACCGGAAAGATAATATTCGGCGCCGGTTGAGCGGGCGGTGGCGGCACAGCGGCGGATTTAAGCGTGTTGACAGCGCCGGGCGCCAGGGCAATCATCGCGCCGGCCCAATCCGCGTGGTCGCTATCGATGCCGTCATCGGCGTCGGTGACCCGCAAGATCATCTGTTTCGCGCCGGTGAGATCCACCGAAACCAATCGCGGCGTATCACCACCGTGGAGCACCGGCGTTTCCGCGGCTTGCTTTCCATCCACCATCACGACAAAGGTGACAGATCCCGCGCCCTTCTTCTCGTCATCCACACCTACCATCGATGTAAAATGGGTCGCGGCCCCGTTTAGAATGATCGCCATGTCACTGTTCGCGTGCGTCCCGATGCCATGCGGGTAAACGACCCCGCCAAGCGTGATCGGATTGTTGTCCACCGACCGGCCGGCGTGTGGTTTGCCGTAATCCTGCGTCATGGGGGAGAGATCGAGAGTGTCAGCCCAGATTGACCCAGCGGGCGGGGTTTCGGCGCGGAGAGCCATGTCGTCCGGCGCAGATCCCTGTGCAGAAGCGGGCGACTGGATGGCTGATAAAGCGCCGGCAGCCGCGAAGAGGGTGATAACAAGCGATAGCCGGAGCGGGGTGGCGGCCGGCCAGGAATGGGCGAAACGACGAGCGATTGAGGCGGGCGCCTCAAGAATTGCTTTGCACACGATCGTGGTGTACTCCCTCCATAAGACGCAGACCCGGCAAACTCGACCGGGCGTGGGACAACAAGATTTGGTCCACAATATCAAAATGTTCGAAACACAGCGACCGCAGCCGGCGACCGCGACAACTTGCTATAGCTCGCCTTCGACGCGCGGTAGTAAATAACCTGCCGGCTCAATCTTCTCACCGCCGCCGGCTTATCGACCCATATCGGCCGGCTTCGGGGTGTCGTGCGCCCAGATCTCCTTGATGGTCTCTTCCTGACCAAACCCCGTAGGAGTCGCGGGGCTTGCAGTGTTGGCCCAGTACCATCGGATATTTCCGTCGACGGGCGCCGCGAGCGTCCGGCTGCCGGGCATCTCAACGTAGCCATTGACGTCGGCCGTGCGCAACCAATTCCAGGCATATTTCAGCCAGGCGTTCCGGTCCGCTCCGTTCTGATGCGCGAACCAGCCAATCTCATCGTAGCCCCAGATCCAGATGGAATCCCCGGCGCCGGCCTCGCCTTCATGTCCGCTGGCGCCATAATTGTCGAACTCGACAAGGTACGGCAGGTGTTCGCACGACCAGCCGCTGGGCGTAATCCCGCCCTTGCTGCGCCCGTATAGGCTGTCGAGAAAACCTACCTGGAGCTTGGCTTCGTGCGGGCGGTCGGCGATCTCTTTGATACGCAGCGGGAACGCGTGAAAATCGAGCAGCAGCTTTCCATCGCGCACAATGCCGCCGCTGGGAACATGGGCATCGCAGAGGACCAGATGGCGGCGGGCGTGGACGGTGGCATAGTATCGGATGCGCGTCAGCTCATCGAACCAGAAGGCATGGTCCCGGTCATTTTTGTCCATGAGCTCTACCTGGCCGAAATGGATCGCCTCGACCCCAATGTTGATGTAAGATGCAGCCAGGTAGAAGAACCAGAGTCGCGTTTCTAAGCGGCTCATGTCCGGAACTGACGCGTCCCGGCCCCACTGGTCCTTAAGGCGCCCGTCCGGGTAGAGCATATCCTCGTAGCGAAAATGGCGGGCTTCGACCGGTAATTTGAATTCGCGAAACACCCAATCCGGAATTGCCAACTGGTCCACCTGGCGCGTCACAATCTCGAATTCTGCGGCCTCCAGGATAATGTCCGGGTCCGCCGCATGGACTTTTTGAGCAATCGGCCGTCCGGTCGCCAGAAGCTGCGGCAGAGTCGCTTCGCCGCCCCATAAGATGATGCTCCGCCCGGCAAACTTCGCCCCAATACTCTTGAGCATCCGTATATTGTCATCGACGTTTCCGCTCCCCTTCAAAAGGTCTTGCTCAGTAATCGCCCGCGCCAGGTAGTTCTCCAGCACTCCACGGGAGATTCGGCCATCGAAGCGGTAGTCGAATGAGCCATCCGGCAGAACAGCCCGGCCGGGACCGGCGAGAGGCGCCTCCGCGACATCTTTAGCGGGCGCGGCGCCGGCCGCTTGAGTTTCCGCTGTCATCCGTACGTCCCCCTTTGATCTCGCGCCGGCGCCGGCACGTGCGCCGGCCGAGAGGCTGAAAGAAAAACATATTATGCTCAGCACGGCCATTCGGCCAAAAGCCATGATCTTCATCATTTGCAGTTCCGGGCTCCTAATCCGCGTCGGCAGCCGGAGCTTCTCAAGTGGCCGATTCGATCACCGCGGGCAATACGGACTCTCGCCTGTCCGTTAAACGCCGGATTCGGTTCGCGTGGGGTAACTCCTTCCGACTGTATCCGGTTCACCCCTCGGGTAAATTGACAGCCGGCGCTGTTCCGCCTACGATAATACGAATCGTTGCACGTTTAGCCCGGTCATTCCGGCAATCTGAACGCTCTCCCAGCTTCGCAGGAATCAGCACGTGATCCGATCCCTTTGCCTCGTCGTCTTCACCACCGCTTTGATAACAGCCGGCATTTCCACGCCGACCTTCGCCAAGGCCGCGCGTTCCCCTGGGCGCGGCAGCACACCATCTCCGGTACACTAAAGATGAGGGGTCGGATACGCTGGCCCCCATCTTTAGCACAGGGATGAACGCTCGATGTCGATTCTATTAAGCTGCCAGTCACTCTCTAAATCCTACACCGGCCGGCCGCTCTTCAAGGAAATCTCGTTCGGAATCGCTGAGCGACAGCGGATTGGCTTAATTGGGCCGAACGGATCCGGCAAGTCCACTCTTCTCAAGATCTTAGCGGGAGTCGAGACGCCCTCCAGCGGGGTGGTTTCCCTCAGGCGTGGGACCCGCCTCGGTTATATCCCTCAGATCGATGAGTTCAGCCCCGGTCTCACCGCCGAAAAGACGCTGCTGCACGCTCTTCAGGGCCGTGAACTGGATGATCATGAGAGGGAATTACAGGTTCAAATTACCCTGGGAAAGACTGGAATCCCCGACGCGGACCAGCCGGTTGAGAGTCTTTCCGGCGGTTGGAAGAAGCGGTTGGCGATCGCCTGTGAACTGATCCGGGATCCGGATCTGCTGCTCATTGATGAACCGACCAACCATCTCGATTTGGAGGGGATCCTCTGGCTCGAGAAGCTGCTCAGAACCGCGCCGTTCGCCTACCTGGTCGTGAGTCACGATCGATATTTCCTCGAAAATGTAACCGACCGGGTCGTGGAATTGAACCGCGCCTATCCCGATGGCTTTTTTGGGGCTGAGGGCGCCTACAGTGATTTTTTAGTCAAACGGGAAGAGTTTTTGCATGCCCAGGCGCATCAGGAGATGGCCCTGGCAAATCGTGTGCGGCGAGAAGTGGAGTGGCTTCGGCGCGGGCCGCAGGCGCGGACTACCAAGGCGCAGGGCCGGATCAAGCAGGCCGGACAGATGATCGAAAACCTCGCGGATCTCAGGATCCGGAACTCCCAGGGTAAGCTCACCAGCATCGATTTTGACGCAACCGGCCGCAGGACCAGGGAATTGATCGTGGTTCGTGATCTACAGAAGAGCCTGGGGGGACGAACGCTCTTTCGGAAACTTAGCTTCGCGCTTTCTCCTGGAATGAAACTCGGATTGATGGGGCCCAATGGGAGCGGGAAAACGACGCTTCTTCGATTATTAACCGGCGCTCTCCAACCGGATGCGGGGTTGATCAAGGCCGCTGATGGGCTGCGGGTGGTTTTTTTCGACCAGAGCCGAGAGCAGCTTGATCTCAATATCACCCTGCGCGCCGCTCTGGCCGGCGATCGGGATACCGTAGACTATCGCCGCCGCACCACACACGTTTCAGCCTGGGCAAGCCGGTTTCTTTTCGCGTCTGAGCAGCTCAATCTGTCTGTGAGTGAGCTCTCGGGTGGTGAGCAGGCTCGCATCCTGATCGCCCGGCTGATGCTCCAACCTGCCGACGTGCTGATCCTGGATGAACCGACCAACGACCTGGATATTCCTTCGCTGGAGGTGCTGGAAGAAAGCCTGTTAGAGTTCCCCGGCGCCGTGGCGCTTGTCACCCACGACCGGTTTATGCTGGATAGAGTCTCTACTGAGCTGCTGAGCCTGGACGGCAAAGGCGGCGCCCGCTTTTTTGCCGACTACGCGCAATGGCAGGCCGCGCAGACAGCCGCGGAAACGGCAGCCGCGGGCCGTCAAAAGAGCGCGGCGCCGGCCCCGAACACCCGGTCTCCTTCGGCTGCTCGTCCCCTTCTGGCGTCCGGGCTTACATCGAAAGAGCAGAAAGAATTGAATGCCATGGAAGCTAAAATCAGCGCGGCGGAAGCCGATATGCAGGGTCGTATGGAAGCGATGTCCGATCCCGCCCTTGCCGCTGACTATGTCCGCCTCCATCAGCTTAGCGAAGAGGTCCACGCCGCGCAGGAGAAGGTCGAAAAGCTCTACGCCCGATGGGAGGAGCTGGAAAAGCGAGCGGAAGCGGTGGGTTAGTCTCAAATCTCGCCAGCGAAGTAAACTATAGTCGTGGAAGGGGTTTTCTCCTGCTCGAAATGGGAATCCCCCGGAGGAACTGACCGATGCCGAACTTTTCGACAGAGAATATGCGCTACGAAGAATATCGGGCGATCAACAAACTGCTTCGCGAACATCCAAAGACACACCGCGAGAAGCTGCGTGCCGCGATCGTTTTTGGAGAGATGGTTGCGACCGGAAACTCCCAGGATATCAATCTGCTTGAGGTCGTTGAAGACTGGATTGGGCCGCCGAGTATTCGCTTCAGCAGCACGGAGGCGCTTCCTCTTCGTGGTAAATTAAACATTTACTTCCTTACGCCAGATCAGTTTGAGAATCCGAGGGCAGATCGGGTTCCCGGCGCCTCCTGGTCAAGCGCCGAACTGCTCTCACAGGTACGCAAGGGTTATGCGATTCTGACTGAGCGACCGGGTAATTATGCCTACGATCTGCTTTCGAGTTTAGAGGATACGCCGGACGCTACGCGTCCTACTCTCTCCAACGAGGATCCGATCAGTTTTTTCAGTCACCTTGACGCGACCTCGGCATGACGCTGACGACATCTGCATTTCCGGCTACGGACGATTTTGCGCGCGCTTTCTTTGAGGAAGCCGCGTGGCATGTGACCGATTCCCTCGTTTCGCACCAGAATGAGCGCACCGCTTGTTCCGTCACCTCCGCGATGAAGGCTGCAGAGTTAGGAATAAAGGCGGCTTTGATTCATGAAAATGCAATGGGGCTTTACAAGGACCTCTTCGCTACCCACAAGCCGCTAACTTTAGTCGAGCAACATCCAATACTGAGGCGCTTGCTTTTTGCGCTGGACGGGAAGCGTGACGATTTATCCCGCGACATCAAAGGGATGGAGATCCTTGAGCCAACGGCCTTCGGCGCGAAGGGATACGACCCGATTGCCGGGGAGGCTAACACCGAGTACCCCTTTCTTGGCAAAGAGCGCGATGCTACCGGCATCGAATACACTCAGCTAAGATCGCCCCAGGAGTACTTCAAAGTTGATGCGTCTCTCGAAAAATACCGACTTGCCCGTGAACTGCTTGTCGCCCTGTCGGAGCTTTATCCGGGCATCGCTGAGTGGGGAATCGAGATACCGGCCGCGCTGTAAATTCGCGTCAAACGCCAATATTCATTCGCCCCCGTGACAGTGACAACCGGGCGCACTGATGGCATTCATTGAGGTGGCGTGCCCCAGCGTCCACTGCGGGCTACATGCCTGGTACCTGTGGGCGACGCTTCCGAAATACCACGAGGAAGTTATTCCCCGGCATATCGACCACGCGCTCAAACCGGAGACCCTGCTTGCCAGCCTCAGCCGTCACGTCGCTTAGATTGCGGACGCCCCAGAGCGGGTTATGCGCTCGCAGCAGCGCATCGAATTCGAGATTGCTCGGGGCGGTCGGGCGTCCACTGATGATATACGCGCCGTAAAGCGCAAGCAGTCCACCGGGTGAAAGAGTACGGCCGGCCCCGGCCGCCAGGCCCTGGTAGGCGGCCCATGGCGCAATATGAATCATGTTGCTGCAGACGATCGCGTCCGCCGAAGACACCGGCCAGTTGTCATCGCTCGCATCCAGCCTGATCGCGGGCAGGATATTGGGCAGGCCCGATTCAATTCGCCATGCCTCGATGCTCGCCAGCAGAGAAGGCTCCGTATCCGTCGGCTGCCAGGTCAGCTCCGGCAGATGCTTCGCAAAATGGACAACGTGCTGCCCGGTTCCACTCGCTATCTCCAGCGCCAGTCCTTGTGAAGGGAGAATCCCAGAGAGCCCACTTAGAATGTCATCCCGGTTGCGCTCCGCGGAGGGCGCGTAGAGCTTGCGGCGCGAGCCGGGTTCTTCACCGGCTTCCCAGGCCTCCATGGCTATCCTGTCACTTCTCACGGCTCAAGTTTTCCCGTTCGGCGAGGATCGTTGTCCCTGGAGGTGATTGCCCCGTTCATGAGCGACCATCCGTTTGCGGCGGCCGCGGGCTACCCGGTCGTGATACATACCCGGATCATGATCCAGCCCGGTATCCCGGTCGAGGAAGAGTGGGAAGTCGGAGGCGGGCGGCTTGGTATGATCGTACGCGTAGCTGTACGACCGCATAATGATGCGCTGTTCCCGATTGAGCGTTTTCAACCATTCGGAATCGTTCTGAAGGCGATCGGCAGCGACAATCCAGGAGGGGCAGTACGCTAAAAAGATGTTCTTGCGAACGACGTCGGAATCGTTTGGCTCTACCCGGTGCCAGACATTGCAGTTCATCAGCATGATGGTTCCGCGTGGGATGCAGAGGATCATCTCATCCTCCACACTATCGTGCGTATCGTAATGATCGAAGTACTGCTGCCGCTGCGACCGCGGGCGGATCACCATGTTCCCCATGCCGGGATGCGGGAGATCCGTGAACCAGTATGAAACTTTGATCTGGCACGGCAGATCCGGCGAGAACACCTGGTACGGAACCGCTCGCGCCCCGTCCGGATGCCACTGGTTATGCGCGCCACCGCGCGGCCGCACGAAGAACTGCGAGATGTGCAGTTTCAGCAGCTCGCCATAGAAATCGTAGACGAAGCCGACATGCCGGGAATGATCGATCAGTTCAGCGAACACGGGGTCCAGCTCGACGATATTCTCACGCGCATAAAATGCGGTTGGATTGAACCGTTCGTCAGCTTGAATCTGACGATCAATCGCGTCGAGATACCGAGCGATCTCGGTATCCGTGAGCCGGTCGGGCAGAATCAGGTAACCCTCGCGGTCAAAGAACTCTCTCTGCTCCGGCGTAAAGCCGGGAGGCGCCAGCCTGAAAGTGGAAAGGTCGGCGGCTGACGGGACAGTCACTGTGGTCATGGTCATAAACTCCTACGGGATTGGCGCTCCTCGCCTTATCGTTTGCGAGCGAACTGCGGGAAAAGCTCATCATGGATTGCGGCGCACTGCTGCAGGTGCGTCATCCGGCTGTCTCCGGCGGTGTCCAGAAGCATCGGCATGTACATGCCGGCGCCGGTATCCACGTTGTAGCCTCCGGCGGAATGGACCGAGAGATAGCGACGGAGCGTCGTAAGATCTTCATGGGAGCTGCAGCGCCGGGTGAGATTCATGGTGAACATCCGGCGGCGAGGCCCACCTCCGAATGCCGCGTGATACGTATCGTGATTGAAGATTAGCAGGTCCCCCGGGTTCGTCTCCAGTGCGACATTGCCGGGAAACTCCGAGGGCGGAACGCCGAACATCTCCAGACTTTGGTTTGGATCAATCTTCTCCGCGCGAATGAAGTGATCGGGCCGGTGGCTGCCCGGAATGACGCGAAGACAGCCGGTCTTGCTCGTCAGCGGATCCAGATAGAACGCGATTTTGCAGGCGAAGAGCTGGCCCCAGTTTCCATCCGGGTGCCAACCGGTATCGCCGGAATAATAATTTCCATCCCCGCCGGCATAGTTGAAGTCCTCGCCAAGAGCGGCAGCGGCCAGCGCATGAACGGAAGGGTGATCCACGAGACTGCAGAGCTTCGGCGTGTGCTCGCTGGGGGCGCCGAACATCGTCCGTTTCGTGCCGTCATGGTCCCTGCCGCCGCCATATGTGTGAATGGCGAACTCGAACTCTTCGGTTATCCAGGCGACCTCCTCCGGTGTGAACGCCTCCCGGAGAATCTGATATCCGAACGTGCGAAAAAAACGAACTTGCGCATCACTCAATGGCATTACCCTCCCATCATAACTGACCTTCAAGCTTTTCGAAGAAGTCCACGCGAGGCGCCAGGAACTTGAGTTGATAGTTGTCGGGGTTGTCGACCAGCGCGGAAAGCGGCTCAAAGATATGATCCCAACTCCAGAACTCGTCGCCGACACCAAGATACTCACGAATCATTTCGGCGCCCTCGGGAGCGATGGGGTGCATGAGGACCGCGGCGATCCGTACCATGTGGAAGGCGTCGATGAGCGCCTGCCGTCGAACGTCCGGGTCACAATCGTCGCCATAGGGATTGGTTCGGGTCCATCGTTGATTAATCTCCCGGATCAGGGCGTCGGCGGCGCCGAGCGCGCGGTGGAATTCGTACGCGTGCATCGCGTCCTCATAATCCAGGATTGCGGCTTCGACGCGCTGCATCGCCTCGCCGCTCACCTCGCCTGCGGGCAGCTTACCATCGAAGTGCTTCTGCGCCGTGTAGAAGCAGGACCGAATCGCCCGGTTAAAGGCGTTGGTGAGCAGCATCGCTTCCTTTAACACCGGGTCAGGTTCGCGGGAATCGGCGCCCGGGTTCAGCGGTTTTGGCCGGAAGCTCACACTCCGCTCTCCTAAATTAAAGCTAAGGAAATGAGTCCGCAGCTGATCCACGGCGTAAAACTCAAGCAGATCTCGGGCGAGCGGCGGCTTTATGGCGCTGCTGCTGCTGGCCTTTTTGTCTAAAAAGAGAATGTGCCGGCTGGCTATAATTCGCGGGAGTTGTAGCTCTCCTTCGGGCGGATTCACCCGGGGCGCGCCGCTCTGCATCCCGGCGAACATCGCCATCTCGGCGAGGCCGTAGAAATAGATGTTGTCTTCACCTATGAACTGATAAACGATGCAATCTTCGGAGTTCCACCACTTCTCCCATTCGTTCGCTGGCTTCCCCTCTTGCTGAAGATAGGAAGACGTGAATGAGATGGGCGCCCAGAGTGACTCCGGCCACACCCAGAAAGTGAGTCCTTCGAGGCCTTCTATCGTTGGCGCCGGCAGCCCCCAATCCAGGTTTCCGGTCAGCCGGAATGGAACGAGCGTTTTGCCGACCCGGTATCGAATGCCATTTTCCGATAACACCGATCGGGCCTGTTCCATCGCCTCAAGCTTATCAAACACAAGCTGCACCGATTGGGCTTTACCTTCGCGCAGCTTATGCGGGGGCAGCGCTGAGGTAAGCGCATCGAGCGCCTCCATCTGATCGCGCGTGACGTGGATAATCGGAGGCTCGAAATGCTCCAACACGTTGGAAATGGCAAAGGAGCGCCACTCTCCGGACGACTTCAGCTCCTCCAGCCAGGGCTGCAGGAGCTCCCGGAATTCAGGCGTCTTGAGGTACCAGTTGGTAACGTCCCGCATTTCGGGCCGGGCGCCGCTGAGGGTGCTTCGGGGAGCGATCAGGTCGCGGGGCTCATACTGATGGCCCAGAGAGCATTCATCGGCGTAGGCGTTCTCGGATCGGCATCCCTGTACCGGGCAGCGGCCGGTAACCTGCCGGCCGTTCAAGAAAATGCCGAACTCCGCGTCGTAAAACTGGGGCGTTGTTCGCTTGATAAGGTGTCCGTGCGCGTGCAGCGTCCTGAGAATGAGCGCGCCGAGTTCCTCATGAATCGCTTTGTACGGCGGCAGGCCCGACGACGCGAAGAGACTGGGAGTAATGCGGAACGCTGCCAGAGTCTGGCACTGTCGCTCATGATTGAACCGGACAAAATCCTCGAGTGTTCCGGTGAATTCTCCGCGCTCCGTAAGCTTTCGATGCTCCTCGACGATAGGCGATCCGTAGCAATCGGTACCCGAGACGAAAATCACGTTTTCTCGGCCGATCCGGTCTCGAAGGAACCGTGCAAACGTGTCCGCCGGTATAAAAACCCCACCTACATGACCAAAATGAAGGTCTTTGCTGCCGTACGGCATCCCACCGGTAATCACCGCCCGCTTCGGAAAAGTTGGCCTTATCCGTTTCTCAACCGGTTCGCTCACTCTCCCACTCTCCAACGATCCGGTTCTCTAACCCGCATCCTCATCAACACGTTCTCACACTCACTCTTCCCCCCCCACTCACTCACTCCCCGCTCACTCACTCCCCACTCACTTACTCCCCCACACACTGATTCCTCATTTGGCTCACAGCTGAGAACAAGACGTGGGCCGCAAGAAAACGTGATCGATCTTGGAGACGATCTGTTTGTCCTGGTATTCAGGTTTAGCGAAGAGCCGTTTAGACTCAGGATCGGCGCCGAATTTCTTCCAGAGCGATCCGCGATCTACGCCATCGGGATAGGTGATCATGTAAGTGAGGCTGGGCCGGTTGCTCCCGATTATCGTTTGACCATAGAAGACGGGTTGGAAGCCGGCACGCTTGAAAACCGCGATCTCGCCCACGTCGAACATCTCGATCTTCTTCAGGCCGGCCCGTTCGCTGGCGCTCGAATAGGTACGCAGCTCGAACGCGCGGCCTTTATTACCCGCGGTCTCGGCGGGAATATGGAGCTGCGGCATGCCTGGAAATGCGTACAGTAGCGAACTCTCGATACGGCTGTACGGCGGGTCGGTGGCGGGAAGATTCCAGATTGCTGAACCGGCCGCGTGGAGCGCGGTATCCGCCGCCAGTTTGTCGTCCAGGGTCGCGAATGCTTCAATCGAAGGGTAGGGGATAAAGAGATAGAGCGTGTGATTATCCGGCTGCTTCTCCACCGTGAATGCGCCGATGGGCGTCAGACCGGCCCGGTTGAGCGCCGGGATCAGCGCGTCTCGCAGGTAGCCCTCGTACCGCTGCTGCTGGACCGCGGTATCGAAATGATACGTTCGCAGCTCATAATACTGCCGCGGCGCCGTGGTTTCAGACGCCTGCGCCGATGCGACAGCCGTGGGTACAACGGCGAGCAGCGCCGTTACTACGATAATCCTTGATAAGTCTGGCATTGTTCTCCTCTGTTCATCTTGCTTTATTTATTCTGTCGAAGCGGTGTCTCCAACAGGTCACCTTCATGCTGCCAGCGCGGCCGCCGGATCTCTCCCGTGTCCATCAACTGATGGCCGTCCCAGAGCAGTTCAGGGATGGCGAGATTCTCGGGACAGCGCGGTAGACAGTCGCCGCACTTGGTGCATTGATCGCCTTTCACGCCAAGCACCCATGCGCCGCCATTACCAACCCGGCTGTACCGGTCCCGGGTGTAGCCAAGCATGTTGAACGCGCGGGAGATGTTGCGAAGGTTCAAAAGTCCCGGTATGTTGATTTCTTCAGGGCACGGTAGACAGGCGTTGCAGACAGTGCAGAAGGTGTTGCCGAGTGACTGACGGTAGCGCTGTTCCACCTGCGCAAGCACCCGGTCAAACGTCTCCCGCAGCGGTCCGGTACCATCATAATCGGCCGCGATCAGCGGCCGGTCGAGATCTGAGGGCTGTTTTGGACCGCACGAGAGCGTATGTACCTCCGGCTGGTTCAGCAGCCAGAGCTGGTTAAACGTCACCGGGTGTAAACCCTCGCACGCCTCTTCCAGTTCCGGAGTTGGATGATGCAGATGGCCGCCCTGGGCGCTCGGACTGATGATGAAGACACCCATGTCGAGTTCCGCAGCGCGTTTCACGACAGCGCGCAGACCCTGGTAAAAGTAATAGTAATGAAGATTGATCGACTCGAACTCACCGGTATTTACGAGCGCCATCACGCCGGCGGGATAGCCGTGAGTTGAGAAACCGAAATGCTTCAGCCGGCCCTCGTCCTGCAGCCGGCGCACGTGGCCCAGGCAGCCTTCGGATCTCATGGCCGGACGGATACTTTCCAGGTCTCCCGGGCCATGGAAATCAAGATTGTCGATACAGTCGACGCCGAGAAGATTCTGGCTGGTGTCGAAGTTCCGCTTGAAATCCTCAACATTCGACGATGGCCCGATCTTGGTGGTTATATAGTAAGAATCTCGGGGCAGCAATTTGAGAGCCTTACCGACTCGCTCCTCAGAGTTGCCATATCCTCGCGCCGTCTCTATATGGTTGATCCCGCGCTTCACACCCTCCACGACCGTCTCAATCGCCCGTTCTTCCGGCCAATCTCCGGTGAATTGCATGCAGCCAAGCGTAATCTGGGAGACCATCATTTCTGTTTTACCGAATCGCCGGTAGTTCATTCAGCATCCTTTATCTCGTCAACACCCGGTATGAATGCCATCATGGTAGAGCCAATTTTGTCA
>DASRZA010000485.1:0-2182 GCA_035686845.1 Armatimonadota bacterium
ACGGCGAAGCGTCGGCTGACCAGGTCGACCGGCGCTTCGCCGTTGTGAGCGCCTGAAGATTAACTCCCGAATAGGGAACGGTAGAGAGCGTTCCATTGATGGGAAAACGGGCAGGAACATCGAGTCATGACCGCGGATCTATACAGGCGCAACCGTTGTCGGGCAGGTACGGCTGCACGTCGTGCCATACCCGGAAGATCAGAAAGCCAAAGTACGCCAGGCTTAGGACAATCAGCGCCACCGCGGCGGGATTCCAAGCCGGTAGTGACAGCCGCGGCCGTGGGCGCGTGTAACGCAGAGTCCGGGGCGATAGCGATAAAGGCTGCACATGCGTGATCTGGGAGCCGGCCCCGGATCCCAGGAGAGTTGGCGCCTCAGACGCCGGCAGCAGGTGATCGCAGTAAGGACACTGCAGCAGTGAGTGGCCGACAAACTGCAGGCACGCCGGGCACCGCTTCAACGAGTCGCTCATCCGATGCCTCCTTTCGAAGCATTCAGTAATTGTGATCATTCTGACGCCCAACCGCTTTGAACTGTTCCGTGTCTCATATTCCTCTCCAGCAGCCGCCTGATTTGAACGGGGTAAGCCGCAACACAGAGCGCACAGGGATTCCAAAGAGAGTCCGCAGAAGAAAAGAAAAAGGGGCGACCTAACCGACCGGCCGAACGTGGAATGAACGATGTAGGGGCGAAGCATTCGCACGGCCGTTCTCGCACGCGGCGCGCGTCGGCGAATGCTTCGCCTCAAAGCTCGGACGGGGACGAGCGCATAGATGACCGGGAGGGATTTGAGGCGGAGCGGAGTAATCCCGGGGCGGCGCCGGTGCGAACGGTGGGCGGAGAGTCCCGGTCTCGGTATCGCGTCAAAGCGCGTTCGATATCGCCGCGCCGGGCGATGAACCACGGACGGAAGCCAACTGGCTCCGGGTTGGCTCCGCTCAGCAGAACCACGGTTCGGTAAGACGGGGGACGCGCTTGCGGGCGCGGGGCGTTCGATGGGGAACGGGGCGATTTCCGATCGCCGCGGCCAGCCGCCAGAGGCGATAAAAAGTCTCGGCGGGATCTTCGCCGGACTCCGCGGCTTCTTCAATGAGATCGGCCGCGTCCCTCTGCAAACGATCCATCCGGGGATCGGGATGGGTCCAGCTATAGGAAAACACTGCCTGGTCCAGTGCGCCGAGATAGGGTCTCATCGCTTCGTGCTCGATCAACAGTGATCCGGGGGGCAGGAGCAGCCGGATCGTGTACTGGGCAGGGTCCACGTGATCCACAAGGTCCCGCTCGTCGATAAAACTGAAGAGATCCAGGTAGTCTGCGAGAGTGGTCCAGGGTGTAAAGGGCACCCACGTTGGCCGGATAGCGATCCCCGCATCGGACAGAATTTCGATGGCTTCCAGCACATCCGCTCGCGTGTGCCCCTTATCCAGAATCGTAAGCACGTGTTCCGAGAGCGATTCTACGGCTGAGACGACGAAGACGCAGCCGGCCGCGCGCAGCCGCGGGAAGAGGGCAGGGCGCTCGACGACATGTTCTATCTTAATTGTGCAGTCAAACGTAAGCTCCGGGAACTCCTGATGCATCTCCTCGACAATACGGATCGAGTGCTGCGGACCGTTCAGAAAGTCCGGGTCGCCGAAAGTGATATGCTTCGCTCCGGCGGCCGCCTGTCGTCGAACGTCTTCGAGGACAATCTCACGCGGCGCCACGAAATAACGACCGCCGTACACCGATGGGATCGGACAGTGTCGGCAGAGATGAAGGCAGCCGCGGCTGGCTTCTACGTATCCGGCCGTGCGGAGCACGCCGTTGTCATCCAGTTGAGCGTACCGATCCAGGGGTGGAAGTAGATCCCGTTGAGGCGCGGCGGACGGCGGTCTGTTGAGAGATGGCGCCGCGATGGACCCGGCACGCTGCACATCAGCAATGGCTCCCCCGCTGCCACGATCCAGTGCCTCCACGAGCGCCACCAGCGGGCCCTCATAGTTCCCGCCGATGCAGCTGTCGGCGGCTTCGCGCAGCAGGTACTCAGCGTTCAGCGACGCGTAGAGTCCGAAAAAGCAGATATGGCAATCAGGGTTGAGCGACCGGATTCGAGCCGCGGCCTGCGCGCCCAGCCGGAGCGCCGTGTGCATGGGCGCGGAGATCCCGATGAACCGGGCGCGGCGCACCTTTTCCTCGTCAA
>DASRZA010000486.1:0-4994 GCA_035686845.1 Armatimonadota bacterium
CACTAAACACCGTCTGCAGCGGGATCTTCTTCGACCCCAGCTCAGCTACTACCCCGAGTGCGCCGCCGGCGCCAACGGGATTAACGGCGGTCGTAGGGGATACGAAGGTTCAGCTCTCGTGGAACCCCTCCAATGGAGCGACCAGCTACAATGTGAAGCGAGCCACCGTGAGCGGTGGCCCCTACACCACGATCGCGAGTCCCACCACGACCAGCTACACCGACACCGGGCTTACGGATGGAACCACTTATTATTACGTGGTTTCTGCCGTCGACGCCGGCGGAGAGGGCGCCAACTCCAGTGAGATAAGCGCCGTGCCATTGGTACCGACCGCGGCGTTCGTGGGCACAGACACGGCCACGCAGGGCAGCTGGCATGGCGTATACGGGCAGGAAGGCTATGACGTGTTCGAGGAGAGCTCCCTCTACTCCTATTTTGCGCAGATTACGCCTTCATCCTCTAAGCGGGACTACACGTGGAACAGTTCAACGACTAGCGTGCGGGCATTGCAGCGCGGAACGGTAAAGGGGCGAATCGCCGCGTGCTGGTATAACCCTACCAGCTACAGCATTGATCTGAACTTGTTCGACGGCTACACACACCAGGTGGAGCTCTACTTCTTAGACTGGGAACCCGAAGGCCGTATAGAGAATATCCAGATTCTGGATGCTGCTACCGGAACCGTGCTGGATAGCGAGAGCGTGTCCAACTTCAGTAACGGCAAGTATCTGATCTGGGATCTGTCGGGGCACGTGACCATAAAAGTGACCAACACAGCAGGTTCCATATACAACTGTGTCTGCAGCGGAATCTTCTTCTTTTAACGCGCAGGCCGCTGCGTTTTCGCAGATGCAGATAAAAACGGACCGGCACGTCGCCGTGTACTGGAACTATTCGAGAATCCTGCTTGATCTAAGGAGCGTTGATGGCGAAATTGATACTGCTGAGGCACGGACAATCATCCTGGAATCTGGAGAACCGGTTCACCGGTTGGGTGGATGTGCCGCTCTCCCCGCGAGGGGAAGAAGAGGCGCGGGAGGCCGGCTTCAAACTCAAAGGGTTTCGAATTGACGTCGCCTATACATCGGTCCTGACCCGGGCGATCGAGACGCTCAGAATCGCGACGGAGGCTGCAGGATTAACCAGTGTCCCTACCCTTCGTGATCCCGCGCTGAACGAACGGATGTACGGCGATCTCCAGGGCCTTAACAAGGCGGAAACCGCCGCCCGGTTTGGCGATGAACAGGTACATTTGTGGCGCCGCAGTTACGAGGTGGCGCCACCCGCTGGTGAGAGCCTGCGGGATACGGCGATGCGAACGCTGCCATATTTTCGATCGCATATCCTGACAGCGGTGAAAAATGGCAAGAATGCGATCGTCGTGGCTCATGGCAACAGTCTCCGCGCTCTTGTGATGGATCTTGAGAGAATGACAGGGGCCGAGATCGCGCAATACGAAATCGCGACCGGCATACCGTTCGTTTATGATCTCGATCACGATGGAAAGCTGCTGCAAAAGACGACACTATAGATCTGGCTGGCGACTTCGCCCACGGACCGGGGCCCATACACCCACCAACCGGGCGACAATGGAAGGAGAGTAGGATGGCGGATTGCACGATCAAAGTGAACGAGAATGGCCCTTACGTTATCTCTGGTTCGTTTTCACTGCTAGACAAAGATGGTAATCAATTCGAATTGGAGAAGGAGATCATCGCGCTCTGTCGCTGCGGACAGTCCTCTAACAAGCCATTCTGCGACGGCACCCATAAATCTTGCGGGTTCATCGGTCCATCCGAGGCGCAGGCGCTCAATCCTGAACTGTAACGAGAGACCTGCCGCAGCGCCTGTATTCAGTCTGAATCGATCACAAATCATCCCGACTACGGCGCAGGTGTTCTCCGCATCCATATCTGGTAATCCTTTACCGATCCATCGGGATTGAAAGAAGTCGCGATGAATCGCCGATCGATATAATATCGACCAATGATCGTGCCACCACATCGATAGTACTGCAGCGTCCGCCATTCGACGCCGCGCATGAGCGCTGCCCGTGTGAATGCGAAGTGCGGCCCGAATCCTCGGAAACCATCGTGAATCTGATTGTTAGCGTCGATAACGAACGTACCATTAGCCGAACCCGAAAAGAGCGCCCTGGCCGCGGAAGCGGGTGTGGTCGCTAACGGATTCTGCATCCTCCACCCAGGAGTTAAATCGGCCAAGCCGAAGTTCAACGGTACCGGGGGGTCAAACGTCTCCAGAATAGTATCTCCTTCATAACGCCCTGGAGGCCCCGGTAGAAACTCGTAGTGGTAGACGGCGGAGGCGTCAGGTGGAAGAATCTGAACCCATCCCGGGTTCGGCGGTGGATTGACTTGCCGCATTGAATTTGGGCAAGGTTGGCTCCGGAGCGTGATACGCCAATAGATGTTAACCGGGACATCCGCGGTACTGCCGCGATTGGGCGGAAAGATACGAAGTCCGGCGTCGGTAATCGTCGCCGTCACGGCCAGGCTCCTAATGCCGATCCACCGCGGGTCAATCCAGAGATAGACATTCCCGCTCGTGAGTCCATTGCGCGTGACCTGCCGCACACCCGTGGACGCCCGTATGTTACCGAAACTGGCGCCGGCGCTGCATTTCATGACAATGGTGTACGGTCCGGTCCCGCGAATCTTTGTCCACGGGAGCGTTCCGATGCGTCGGCGCAGGTCCCAGTCTTCGGCGTGAATAATATTGAAAATCATGCTTTCGCCCGGCGAGGCGTGAATATCATACGTACCGTCGGGACGGGGAGCAAGAGAATTCAAGGTTGGGACCACGTGATCGACCGTTATCGGTAGATATAGTGGGTTTGGCTCGATTCCAGCCGCCGTTCTCCGTCGAGGTCCGCCGCGGAGTGGAGCATATTCAACGGCCGGCGTCATGGCGACAACACTAACCGACGTGGCGGCTCCACAACTGTTATACGGCTTGACAGTATAGGTATAAGTAACCCCGGGCCGCACATCCCCATCTTCGTAAAACGGCCCGTGGGCCGCAGGGATAATCTCCGCTTTTGCTTCAACCGAATTGCCCTCCCGCGAAGTGCGTCCAAGCTGCCAACCCAACGGCGCAGGAATATTAACGTCCTGCCATTCCAACCGGATATCGGTCTCATTGATGTTGGTCGCCGTCAGAAATCGCGCCGCCGCCGGCCGGGTGGTGGCGACGGCGGCGTTGGAGGAGTCAGATACGCCACAGGGGTCTACGGTGAGGACTCGATACGTATAGGTGGTATTCGCCAGCAGCCCCGTATCGTAGTAGGTGTGAGGAGCTCGTCCGGCGGTTGGCAGCTCCGCGATCAACCGGCCCGCGGCGTCAAATCGCCGGACTATCCAGCGTACAGCCGCGTCGTTATCGTCCCAGTCGAGCCTGATCGCTATTGTTCCGTTCGGAAAAAGGGCGCACCGTGCTCTTAAATTCGTTGGCGCCTGGACCGGGTGTGCCATCGCGTTCGCCGAAGACGTTCCGCAAGCGTTCCAGGGACTTACCGAGTAATAGTACGTCACTCCTGGGACGAGGCCGTGGTCCCCATAAGAAGTCGCGTTTGCAGGCAATTGGGCGATCGTGGTGTAGTTGATGTCGTCCAACGATCGCTTGATCAGGATGCCGGTCGCGTTATTCGCATTGTTCGTCCAGCCAAGATGCACGCCAGTAGAGCCGAGGCAGGTCGCTGCGAGATTCGTGGGCGCCGCCGGTCCGATCAGTTTGACGACCACCGCGTTGGAGTATGCCGAAGGCCCACCGGGGCTCAGCGCGCGAACCTGGTACGTGTAAGCGCCACCGGCCGCGACGCTGCTATCCTGGTAACTCGTGGCGCTGGCGCCCAGCGATCCCGAGAGCGTAGCAAAGCCACCGTTCCCCGAGCTGCGCTGAAGCTCGAAGCCAGTCTGTGTGTTGTCGCCCGGCTGCCATGTCAAATCGATCCGGTTCCCACCCACGCACATACCACTAAGCGTGGGCGGCGCCGGCGGCGCAGCCTTCACCATCAGGAACGCAGAACCGCTGCAGCCATTGCTGTCAGTCGCGGTGACGGTCACCGGTCCGGGAGAGGCGTGCAGCGGAATGATGCGAGCCGACTGCGACAGCCCGGCAGGGTTGTCGGACGTGTGGTCAATCGGAGCGTCTACGGGATCGCTGCTCTCCCAGTGATATGGCCCCAAACCGCTCGCGGTCGATAACGAGGACGCGCCTCCGAGCGTTACCGTGAAGATTCCCGTCTGTCCAACGGGGAGCGAGGCTGGTCCATGCACCAGGATCTGGACAAGGTCGATATTCTGGCTGCAGGTAGCGGTTCCCGCCTTATTGGTAACGGTCCAGACAATCGTCGTAACCCCTGCGGGGAAGGGATCGTTGAGCGGCCGCCCATCGCTCCGAGTCACGCTTACGCTGACCAGAGGACAGTGGGTGGATACGGTGGGAACACCGGGCTGCAGCCCAGGCGCAGGCCAGCAAATTGTGACGTCCGGCGGAGGCGTCAGTTTTGGTGGGTCTTTCTCCTGGCACGGTTCACCGCTGTTATCAAGCAGTGTGACGTGGACGTCGGTTGGCGCGTCGATCGCGGCGGTTACCGGGAGCGATCGCGTGACAAAAAGCGTTAGAAGCGCCACCAGCAGTAAGATTGCGCCCAACAACCGGCTGGCGCGAAGTGAGCGCGTCATGGGCCGCTGGCCTCCTTGATAGCCGCCTGCAAATAGGGCTGCAGATCCGCGTTTGTTGATGGCACGAAGACCAGTTCTTTGAGGAGCGACAGATTATGACGCCTCAGGTCGATAATTCCACGGCCGGCGCGAATGTAAAGTTCCCGCAGCTCCTTCTCGATTACCGGATCAGACGCCAGGTAGAACGGGTACTGGAGCGCTTTCAGATAAAGCGCGTCCGCGGTCCTTTTATCACCGATGTGAGTGAGAGCCCCGGCTTCTTCTACCAGGCTATCCAGCCGTTCCCTATCG
>DASRZA010000487.1:0-6542 GCA_035686845.1 Armatimonadota bacterium
GTTCTCCCACGGCGACCAATCCGGTCCCATCTCATCCAGCGACCGGTGGGGCAGTTTCAGCCATGCGGTCTCGTCTTCGGCCGGGCCGTCCTCCGCCTGGAACCGGCTCTTCCATCGTTCCTTGAACAACAGACCATTCCTGATCGTTACGTAGCGGAAGTTAATATCCGTCGATCCATCTGTGGTGACATTCTCAAAATGATAGACCTCGGCGCCGCCCGCCACGTAGCAGCGATAACCGCGCTCCCTAATCTTATAGCAGAGATCGAGATCCTCATATTGAACCGGGCTGAACGCCTCATCGAATCCCCCAGCGTCCCGCGCGAGCGCCCTCGGCATTAAAAGGCACGCGCTGATGAGGCACTGTACCTCCCGGTCACCGGTAAAACTCGGATCATCCTGCTGCGCCCCTCGCCCAATATACAGTACCCTTCCGGCAGCCGAGATACCGCATCCCGCGAACTGCACGAGATGAGGCGAAAAAGGGTAGAGAAGCCGGGCGGAAACCGCGCCCGCCTGCGGGAGCGTCGAGAGTCGCTCAACCATGTGCCCCAGCCACTGCGGATTGAAGGGAACGGCGTCGTTGTCAATGAACAGCAGACTATCGCCCCGGGCGGCGCTGATCGCCTGGTTGCGCCCCGCCGGCGCGCCCCGGTTGGTATCGTTCCGGATCACGCGCAGGTCCACATCCGCCTTCCGGGCCCGGTTGGCGATAGAATCGAGCATTGGGGACAACTCCTCGGTCGACCCGTTATCCACGAGGATCACTTCCAGCGGGCGGTACGCGGTTCGGAGAAGCCCCTCGAGGCAGAGGCGCGTATAATCCTGCTTGTTATAAGTCAAGATGATAGCGGTAATCAGCTCGTTCGACATGGGCCGTGATTCTCTCCGGGGAGCGCCGCAGTCCGGCGTCTCCTTCATAGGACGTGATTCAGAGGAGAGCGGATACGCGGTCCCGCCCGGCTGTAGGCGCCGAAGGGATTCGGCGATTTACGCGACGACACTTGTAGTGCGGCTGCCATTCGCGCACGAATCGCCGGACGCGGCGAGTGCCGGTCTTCGAGGACCGCACAGTAGAGTTTAGGGCCTCAGCCGTGACGACCCGCCAGCGCAATGGCCGGCCGTGTACTACCGCAAGGACGACCGAATCAACCGAAAGGCTCTCGCCCGTCATTCGCCCCTGGCCGCCGCCACCACGTCACCCAACGTGAATCTGATGTCGTTCCAACCCGGAACACTCCTGTTCCGCCGGACTATTCCTCTGGCTGCTGAGTGCGGCGGGAGCGGGGCTTCCGCGAAGATCGCTTCTTGGCGTGGGTGCGCGCCGCTGCCCGTGCTTCATCTATGCTTAGCGCCAACTCCGCCGCTATCTGCTCTTCACTCGCGCCCACCTCCAACAGGAGCGGTACGGCGCCCAACTTGCCCCTCTTTTCGCCTTCCGCCTCGCCTTTAGTAAAGGCTTCCCGGTAAACTGCCGTATCTCGTATCGCCGCTAAATCGAACATACGCTCCAACTCCTCCCGTAAAACGGGCGCGGGGTACGGGGCGCCAGGCGCGAGGTACGAGGCGTGCCTCCGTCCTCCGTCCTCCGTGCTCCGTCCGGTGTAACTATCAGCCTCACAAGCTCCAATCCCAGCGGAAGATCATGTTGCTGCCGCAGATCCTCCCGGTAATAGATGTTCAGCACTCCATCTCTCAAGGCATGAGGTGGGCCGGGGCAGGCAGATACGGAAGACGTTGCGGTGGCGGCCATCCCTCGGGTAAAATGATAAACAGAGAATCTTCCAGGTGTAAGTGGCTTACCGAAAGAATCGTCACCGTTGTAATAACAGATCCGAGGGCGCTGACCCGGTGCTGCTCTGGGCGGTGAACCCGCGGCAGCCCGTACATCGGGGCGCGGAAAATGAGGACGAATGCTCGGAGCTATTGCAGGAGACGTGATCGGGTCTGTCTACGAGGCGCACCCGATTAAGACGACGGATTTCCCTCTGCTCTCGCCCCGGTGCCGCTTCACGGATGACACTGTGCTGACGGTGGCGGTGGCCCGCGCGATTTTGGAAGACGGTGATTATGTCTACGCCTTTCGTCAGTACTGCCGGCGGTGGCCTGACGCCGGATTCGGGGGCAAGTTCTTCCGGTGGGCCACGGGCGACAATCCCGAACCGTACAACAGCTTCGGCAACGGGTCCGCAATGCGGGTCAGCCCGGTGGCCTACGCTTTCGATGCGATGGATGCCGTCCTCGGGGAGGCGAAGCGCAGCGCGGAGGTCACGCATAATCACCCGGAGGGGGTGCGCGGCGCTCAGGCGGTGGCCGGGGCCGTATTCCTGGCTCGTATGGGCCGGACGAAGGATGAGATCCATGCCTTCGTGACCGAGCGATTTGCCTACGACTTGGGAACGCCGCTGACCGAAATCCGTCCGACATATCGATTCAACGTCACCTGCCAGGGCTCCGTGCCGCAGGCGATGCGCGCGTTCCTGGAATCCGTCGACTTTGAGAGCGCCATCCGGTTGGCGGTCTCGCTGGGCGGGGATGCTGACACCCAGGCGTCCATTGCTGGAGCGATCGCTGAGCCGTTCTACGGCGGAGTACCGAAGCCTATTGCGGACGCGGTTCTCGCGATCGTCGATGACCGGATGCACCCCACGATCCAGCGGTTCAGGGAGCGGTACATCGACGGCCGCGGTGGGCAGGAGTAGGCCGGTCTGGCACAGGTCCCCACGCCCCGTCCTCCGTCCTTCATCCTTCGTCCGCGCCAGCGCCGAGTTGACCCGGACGAGCCTCGCGCGTATCCTGTGAGAATGGATGAAGGAGACGCGATGGACCCGGCGGACCTGAGAATCGACCTTCGTGAATCGACGGGACTCGAGGGACTGGCACGCGTGCATTATAATCTCCCGGCGGCGCAGCTCGTGGAAGAGGCGGTACGCCGCGGTGAGGGACAGTTGACCTCGTCCGGCGCCCTTACTGCGTTCACCGGCGCCCGGACCGGCCGATCCCCGCGCGATAAATTCCTCGTGGACGACCCGGCAATTCATGATCAGATTTGGTGGGGGAAGGTGAATCAGCCCTTTCCCGGTGACCGTTTCGATCGGCTTCGGGAACGGATCGCGGCTTTCCTCCACGGCCGGGAAGTTTTTGTCTTCGATGGCTCGGCCGGCGCGGATCCGGCGTACCGGATTCCCGTCCGGGTAGTCAGCCAGCACGCATGGCCGTCGCTGTTCGCGCGCCAACTGTTTCGCCGCGATCTCGCTGAAAGCAGCGCTCGGCGATTCATCATCCTGCACGTGCCTGATTTCTTAGCCGATCCGGCGCGCGACGGCACTCGGTCCGAAGCGTTCATTCTGGTGGACCTGATCGGCCGCCTCATTCTGATCGGCGGCACGCAGTATGCGGGCGAGGTGAAGAAGGCGATATTCGGCGTGATGAACTACCTGCTCCCGGAACAGGGCGTCTTTCCCATGCACTGCTCCGCCAACGAGGGTCCGGCGGGCGACACGGCGCTCTTCTTCGGGCTTTCCGGCACCGGCAAAACCACTCTCTCCGCGGACCCGGCGCGGCGGCTTATCGGAGATGATGAGCATGGATGGAGCGCGACCGGCGTTTTTAACCTGGAGGGCGGGTGCTACGCCAAGTGTATCCGGCTTTCCGAGCAAGGCGAACCGCAGATCTGGAACGCGATTCGTTTTGGCGCGGTTTTGGAAAACGTGAGACTTCGTCCGGGCACGCGAGAACCAGACTATAACGATGACTCCGTGACCGAGAACACCCGCTCCGCGTTTCCGATCGACTTCATCCCGAACGCGATTCCGGCTGGCGTGGGCGGACATCCTCGTAACATCGTCTTTCTATCTTATGACGCGTTCGGTGTGCTGCCGCCGCTCGCCCGGCTCACCACCGAGCAGGCGATGTATCACTTCCTATCCGGCTACACGTCTAAAACGGCAGGCACAGAGGGGGAAAAGGGTGGTGAGCCGCGGCCCGAGTTTAGCGCCTGCTTCGCCCAACCGTTTCTCCCACGGCCGCCCCGGGTCTACGCCAGCATGCTGGGCGAGCGGCTCCGGGAACATGGCGCGGCGTGCTGGCTCGTAAATACCGGCTATACCGGTGGGCCGTTTGGCGTGGGGCGTCGCCTGGATCTTAAAATCAGCCGTGCCCTCGTCGATGCGGCGTTGAACGGCACGCTTGAGGACGCTTCGTTTGAGCTTGATCCAATCTTTGGCGTGATGACGCCGCGGGCGTGTCCGGGAGTCCCGTCCGACGTTCTTACGCCTCGAAAGACATGGGCCGACCGCATAGAATACGACCGAGCGGCACGCCGGCTCGCCACCGAGTTTCATCGCAATTTCGCCCAATTTCATCCTACGGACGCCGCAATTGCCGAAAAAGGCGCGCCGCCAGCCGGAGCGTTAGCTAACGCTCCGAAGGAGCTTAAACCATGACCGAGCAAGATATCTGTGAACTCTTTCCGTCCGATTCGCCGGGCCGTTCCGCCGCCGAAGCGCTGATCTCGCGCGCGACGCCGTCTCTGCTTGCAGGCGATCCGCTGGACCCGGCGATATCCGAGAAGCTCGCTCATCTCGACGGCGCTTCACTTTTTGGACAGGCGCCGATCTTCGACCCGGCGCTCGCCGAGGGCGCGCGTGCGGGCCTGCTCCTCTGGAACGATGATTTTGAGGCGAGCCACCGGGTGGCGCAGGATATCTCCAATGTTACAGGCTCTTACTGGCACGGAGTCTGCCACCGTCGCGAGGGGCATCGCGGCGCGGGCCTGGCGAGCAATATGGATAATACGCGCTATTGGTTCCGGCGCGTCAGCAGTCACCCGATCTTCCCCGCGCTTTATGGCGAGGCGCTTGCGCTCCTTCAGGCCGCGTCACCGGAAATGTGCGAGATTCTCTCTCATCGTGGGAGCTGGGATCCTTTCCTCTTCATAGACTGGATTCAGGCGTGCGAAGAGGGGGCAAATTCAGACCGCCGGGCGCTCGAAGCGATTCAAGCTGCCGAGATGAAACTGCTGCTCGAATATTCCGCGCGCGGCGCTCGTGAGACGCGTGCATGATGCCGATTGCCTCCCCGTGGCGCTTCAGTAAGCGATCACTAATTCCCAATGTCCTGGTTCTCATTCTATCCGTCGTTTTCTGCAGCCCCCTGCTGGCCGAGCCCTCCGGATCCATTCAATCCGGGGGTTTTGCGGCCTCGTTTACGGAAGCATCCGGCCTCACGCTCTCCTATCGGGGCGTTCCAATTTCCCGACACAACACCCTCGTTGTGGTTAATCCCGGCTGGTCGCAGGTCTACTTCGATCAGGTCCACACCACTTCGAGCGTGACGACCAGCGACACTGCAACCGGGGCTCAGATGGAGATCATGCTGCAGAACGACGCGTTCCGGGCCGGTTACGAGGTCACTCTGACGGCCGCGGGATCTTGCAGCGTCGCGCTGACGGGGACACTCTTAAAGCCGATTCAGGATGCCCGCATGGAGTACGCGGCGGCGTATTTCGCGGCCGATCCCGTCGCCGGAACGTCGTTTGCGGCGGCAACGGACTCGGGCCCCGCATCCGGAACCGTGCCGTTCTCCGCCGCGTCGGCCGACGAATATCAGTCCCGGCTCACCGCGCCTTTCAATTCGCTTACGTTTGAGAGCCGGATCGGGTCGCTCCGACTGGATGTCTCCGGCGACCGGGGGCCGTACGTCATCTTTGACGCTCGAAAGAATCCGCAGGATTGGGCGAAGCCGGCGCCCATCTTCTGGATCGGGCTGTTGGCCTCCAATCCGCTGCCCACGGATCGCTCGTTCACCACGACCTTGACCTACACGATCAGCTCTCCGCCGCCCTCCGTGGCAGCCCCCGCGGCAACTGCTGCGCCGCAAACCGTTGTCCGGCCGATCGCCCGCGCCATCGAGCCGTATACGCCGCCGCCTGTCTTAATTCCGAAGCCGCGGTTCTCGCGAATCGACGCGGGCCGGTTCCGGCTCGATCCGTCGGTTCGGATCATTACCGGGCCGGGCGAGGGCGACCGGAGAGCCGCAAGCTCTCTTCAGGGCGATCTGGAACGGCGATTTAAGGAGCGACTGCCGATCGTTCAGGCCGCCGGCATGATGGACACGTATCGCGCCATCGTCATCGGCACGGTCGGAACACCCTGGGGGCAGGTGGTCGCTGCGGCCGGCGCCGTAGATCCGCCGCCGCATCCGGAGGCCTACGCGATCCGGATGGACCCGGATCAGATCTGGCTTTGCGGCCGCGATCCGGCAGGGACCTACTACTCAGCCCAAACTTTAGAGGAGCTGGCGGGAGTCGACCTGAAGGGCGTCTACTTCCAGCGCGCGCTCGTCGCCGATTATCCGCTCCAATCGTTCCGGGGCGCGCATCTCTTCCCCTCGCACGATGGACTGGCCTTCGAACAGCGGCTGATTCAAAACGTGCTGGCGCATTTCAAGCTTAACCGGCTGGTGTTGGAGAGCGAGTACACCCGCTGGGATTCGCATCCCGAGCTGGCGATGCCCTGGAGCCCGTCGAAAGCGGACGTTGC
>DASRZA010000488.1:0-2985 GCA_035686845.1 Armatimonadota bacterium
CAGCCCGATCAAGGCCGGCGAAATGACTTACACCCGAGTTAAGCGGCGGGAATAACGGAGTGCCGTGGGGCTATGGCGCATGGGCCGGAACTTGCACCGATCAGGAGACCGGGCTGCATCTCCCGAGATATCGCTATTACGATCCAGTCCGCGGCCGGCTCCTAATGTGAGTGCAGCCCCTTAGTCGAGCGGGATCTTTTCGGGCATCTCGCTGTAGGCCGGATGCGAGAGGTAGCGCTCGCCGAAGCTCGGGAAGATGACCACCAGCAGCTTGCCCTCGTTCTGGGGCCGGCGGGCGACCTGGATGGCGGCCCACGCGGCGGCGCCGGATGAAACCCCGGCTGGAATCCCTTCGTAACGCGCGATTTTGCGCGTCATGTTGATGGCATCACTATCCCGGACGGGAATCGCCTCGTCGAGCAAGTCCACGCGGAGAATTGAGGGAATGAAGCCGGCGCCGAGGCCCTGGATAACGCTGTGTCCGGTCGGCTTGCCCGTGAGCACGGCGCGCGCCGATGGTTCGACAGCGATAATCTGAGCAGATGGCCGGCGATCCTTGATCACCTCGGCAATCCCTGTAATAGTGCCGCCGGTGCCGACGCCGGCCACGATAATATCAACCTTTCCATCGGTATCACGCCAGATTTCCTCGGCGGTCGTGGCCCGGTGGATAGCCGGATTCGCCGGACTGTCGAACTGTTCGGTCATGAAATAATTCTTCCGGCCCGCGCAGATCTCTTCTGCTTTTTTCTTCGCGGATGTCATGTCTCCGGCGCCGGGCGTGAGAACAAGCTCCGCCCCGAGGGCCATCAGAAGGCGCCGGCGTTCCACCGACATCGTTTCCGGCATCACTAAGATGCAGTGGTAGCCTCGCGCGGCGCAGACGAAGGCGAGGGCTATCCCGGTGTTTCCACTGGTGGCTTCGACAATGGTCGAGTCCGGGCCGATAAGCCCGCGTCTTTCGGCGTCTTCGATAAGCGCGATCCCAAGGCGGTCTTTCACGCTCGCCATGGGGTTGTAGAACTCCAGCTTGGCCAGTACGGTGGCCTTGCAGCCATGCGTCACCCGGTTCAACCGAACCATCGGTGTGTTCCCCACCAGCTCGGTAATGTCGTTGGCGAATTTCACGCTTCAGCCTGATCCCTTTCATTTTCCGGCGTCGATTCCTTCGGCGGTTCAACGGTGGCGGCCGCGATCACCTCGGGGCTCACCGTGATTGCGTCAAAGAGCGCCTCAGCCATTCCGAGACGCGCGGCCCAACCATTATCGCCATACGACCAGTGCCAGAATTCATCCGCGCAGTTGCTGAACCCGGCGCCGGACATGGCGTCGATCAGGATCCGCCGGTTCGCCTGCGCCTCCGGAGTCAGTCCGAGAACGTAGGTCGGGTTGGCGTCGATACCTTCGCGCCGTGTTGATTTGATGTCGTAGGCTCCACCTTCGGCGTTTACCAGTGTCACGTCGACGGCGCCGCCGGTGCAGTGACCGGGAGGCGCCTTCGAGTCGGGTGGGTGCCAGAATCGGTTCGCCTCGCGCCGCAGTACGCTCAGCGGCCATTCCGGATGGTTTTCCCGGAGGCTTTCAAGATGCTTGAAGTACCCGTTCGACTGCATTTCATAGGTGCGAAGGCAGGTATGCGCCTGTAAGAAGTAGCCTTCGGGCAAAGAGTCCTGCGCGCGCTGCAGCATTTCAGCGGCGCTCCGTCGAAGCAGGGATGGATTCGCCTTGACTCGGATTCCGCGGCAAAACTGGCGAATGTCCACCAGTTCTTCACCGCATTCCGAAATTGGAACCCGGTTCAAACGGCAGATACCCGGCTCACGCGGCGCGCCACGTTCGCGGCGCGCCATCAGTCTGCGTCTCCGTTGGTGTCCGAGCCGGACGTAGTATCGACGAGCGCCTGAATAAGAATATCGAGCATAGCGTTAAGTTCCTCCTCCGTCGAGCTGAGCGGCGGCATGAATACGACAACATCCCCAAGCGGACGGGTGATCATTCCGAGATCCCGTGCGCGGCGGCAAACTTGCGCGCCCATGCCTTGTTCGGGCGGGTAGGGGATTCGCCCGGCCTTATCGTTGATGATTTCGATCCCGATCATCATGCCAAGCCGCCGGACTTCGGCGACGTGCTCCAACTCTGTGACAGGCGCCAGCCGGCGTCGGATCAGATCAATTTTGGGCGCCAGACATTCGATCACCCGATTTTCCTCGAACAGATCGAGGTTCGCGAGCGCGGCGGCGCAGCCCAGGGCGTTTCCGGTATACGAATGACCGTGGAAGAAGACGGAGTCGGGGGTTCGGAACGGTTCGAAGACTGCGTCGGTGACGAGTGTCGCCGCCAGCGGCAGGTAGCCTCCGGTAATTCCCTTTGCGAGGCACATTAGATCGGGGTGGACATCCTCATGCTCGCACGCGAACATTCGGCCCGTTCGGCCAAACCCGGTCGCAACCTCATCAACAATCAGCAGTACTCCAAATTCCCTGCACGCGCGCTCCACCCCTTTGAGAAAGCCCGGAGGCATCAGCGCCATCCCGCCTGCAGCCTGGATCATCGGTTCTAAGATGACGGCCGCCAACCGATCAGCGTTCTCGGATAACAGGTTCACAAAGGGCTCAAGCGCGGCGTCCGGGCGCGAAAAGCCGTTCTCCAACATGCCCGGCGAGGGTCCCCAGTGAGTCTGGAACAGGAGAGGCTTGAAGAGTGCGTGAAATTGAGCGATGCCTCCAACACTCACGGCGCCAATAGTATCTCCATGATAGCCGTTAGCAAGCGTTAGATAGTGGCTCCGATGCCGCTCGCCGCGGATAACATGATGCTGATAAGCAATCTTGAGCGCGATTTCAACCGCCTCAGACCCGCTGTCCGAATAGAACACCCGGTTGAGGCCCCCCGGCGCGAGCTTGACCAACCGCTCAGCCAGGTCGATGGCGAGCGGGTTGGAGAGGCCGAGCATGGTGCTGTGTGCAATCCGGTCAAGCTGCTGAC
>DASRZA010000489.1:0-21057 GCA_035686845.1 Armatimonadota bacterium
GTACCGAACTTGTAATCTACCGGGACATCAGCCTTCGCCAGAACCTTTTTCACCACGGCGTCCAGTTGTGACTGAATCAGGCTCAGCTCGTTTACCGTCCCCACGAGCGGAATCATAATCTCGGGATGGACCTCAACACCCTGCTTTGTGAGCGCCGCCGCCGCCTCCATAATCGCGGTCACCTGCATCTCTACGATTTCAGGGAAGAGAATCGAGAGGCGCACGCCGCGGAGCCCGAGCATCGGGTTCACCTCGTGCATCGACTCCACTTTGTGGAGCAGCTTCTCCTGCTCCTTAAGCTTCGGCGACGAGCGGTCGGTCAACTGCAGCTCAAGAACGCTCACTCGCAGCTCGTCCAGGTGCGGCAGGAACTCATGCAGCGGTGGATCAATCAGCCGCACGGTCACCGGCCGGCCGGCCATCGCCTTGAAGATCCCTTCGAAATCGCTCCGCTGGAACGGCAGGAGCAGATCCAGCTGCGCCTTTCGTTCCTCCGTTGTTTCAGCCAGGATCATCGCCTGAACAATCGGACGGCGCTCCGGCGCAAAGAACATGTGCTCTGTGCGGCAGAGGCCGATGCCTTCCGCTCCAAACCGGATCGCCAGCTCGGCGTCGGCGGGCGTGTCGGCATTGGTGCGGACACCCAGACGCTTCTTCTCATTGGCCCACTGCAGCAGCGTGCCAAACTCATCCGTAAGCTCGGGATCCTGCACTTCCACGGCGCCTTCGATCACCTCGCCGAGCGTGCCATTCAGGCTGATGGCATCGCCTTCTTTGATGACAGCGCCATCCGCCGTGAACTGCCGGGCCTCATCATTCACCCGAATGGCGGTGCAGCCGGCCACGGTCGGAATTCCAAAGCCGCGGGCCACCAGAGCCGCGTGGCTCGTCATGCCGCCGCGCTCGGTTAAAACGCCTTCCGAGGCGAGCATCCCCTTCAGATCATCAGGGCTGGTGTCCGCCCGGACAAGAATGACGTGCTGCCCCTTGCCTCCCTTGCCCAGTTCCGCGGCGCGCCCGGCGTCGAATACGGCGATGCCGGTCGCCGCTCCCGGCCCGGCAGGCAGCCCGCGGGCGATGACGTGGTACTTAGATCCCGGCGTAATGACCGGATGGAGACACTGATCCAGCATATCCGGGTTTACGCGGAGGAGCGCCTCATCTTTGCTGATTCGCCCTTCGCGCACCATGTCCACCGCGATCTTTACCGCGGCCGGCCCGGTACGCTTCCCAACCCGGCACTGCAGAATGTAAAGCCGTCCGGTCTCGATGGTGAACTCGATATCCATCATGTCGTGGTAATGGTCTTCGAGTTTCTTACAAATATCGTCGAACTGGCGGTAAATCTTCGGATTCTCGCGCTCCAAATCGGCGATTGGCATTGGAGTTCGAACGCCGGCCACCACGTCTTCGCCCTGCGCGTTCATCAGGTATTCGCCAAACACGTGCGCATCCCCATTAGATGCGTTCCGCGTGAACGCCACGCCGGTACCGCAGTCATTGCCCATGTTTCCGAAAACCATCGACTGCACGTTGACCGCGGTGCCCAGGTCATCGGAAATCTTTTCGCGACGCCGGTAGACGATGGCGCGCGGGTTGTTCCACGAGCGAAAGACCGCTTCAATCGCCAACTGAAGCTGCTCCATCGGGTCGTTGGGAAAGGAGCGGCCAATCTGCGACTGAATAAGGCTCTTGAACTGCTGAGTTAGCTCCTTTAGATGATCGGCGTCCACGTCGGTATCCTGCTTGGCGCCGAGCTTCTCCTTCATCTCCGAGAAGAGATGCTCGCATTTTTCTTTGGGCACGCCCAGTACCACGTCGCCGAACATCATCACAAAACGCCGGTATGCGTCATATACGAACCGGCCGTCGTTGGTGAGCTTGATGAGACCTTCGATGGTGCTTTCATTCAGCCCCAGGTTTAAAATGGTGTCCATCATACCGGGCATCGAGAACCGGGCGCCGGATCGCACAGAAACCAGGAGCGGGTTTTTGGCGTCGCCGAAGCCCTTGCCCATCTTGGCTTCCACATCTTTGAGCGCGGTCTTTACGTCTTCCATCAGGCCATCGGGAAGGCGGCCCAGACGAGTATATTCGTTGCAGACGGCCGTCGTAATGACAAAACCGGGCGGGACCGGGAGGCCGATATTGGTCATTTCCGCAAGATTCGCGCCTTTGCCGCCCAACAGATCGCGCATGCTTGCGTTACCTTCGGCGAACAGCCAGACTTGCTTTTCTTTCTGAGACATCGTTATACGCTTCTCCTCGTTGTGGGGTATCACCCGTCCCGGCGGCCGGGACCCGGGGCGATAGCCAGAAGATATTATAGCCGCGCAGGAGGACTTAAGGACGAGGTCCTCAGCCCCGCAGCAGCTCCAACTTGAACCGGATAAGCTCGGCGAACATGCGGAGAATGACGCTGAGCCGGGCGCCGGAGGCATTTCCCCACTGGCGCGGATAGTGATGGACGCCGATTTCAACGATGCGGCATCCGGCTGCCCGAGCGCGCAAAAGAAACTCGGCGCTGATAAGCGCGCCGTCGCTCTTGAGTGTCATGCCCGAGAGGACAGACCGCCGCAGAAGCTTAAAGGCGCAGTCAACGTCGCGCATTTTCAATCCGAAGAGCGCCCGGATCAGCCAGTGATAGAGCCGGGCGTTAACGAGCCGGTACCAGGGATCGCTGCGATGGATGCGGTAGCCGGCGGCGATATCGGCGTCCCGCATCAGCGGAATCAGGGCGCTGATCTCGGCGATGTCGAACTGACCATCACCATCAGTATAAAAGATGTACTCGCCCGTCGCGGCGGTGAGGCCGCTCTTCAGCGCAGCGCCGTAACCGCGATTTGCGGGATGGCGGACAAGACGCACGCGCTCATCACGTTCTGCGATCGCTTCAACGATCTGCGCCGTGTTGTCGGAGCTGCCATCGTCGACGACGATCACTTCAAGGGCGTTGGCGGCAGGCGCACACGCCTCAAGAGCCGCGTTTACGACCCGCTCAATGTTGCCTGATTCGTTATAAGCAGGAAAGAATACGCTCAGAGACGGAAGCCGATCGCTCAAACTACCGCTCTTCCACGAGTCACTCGATCGCAGCGACCCAGGCTCCGGGCAAATGGCGCCAGATTATTCGTTGACATGACGGGCGGTTATCCTGATTGCAGCGGATCTTCAGTGTGAGCGGCTTTCGGTCCCCGTCCACACATCTTCTCGGTAATCTGCACCAGGAAGATACTCACGACATACAGAACGAGCAGCGGAAGCGACATCGCCGCCATCGTACCGGGATCGTTTGAAGGCGTCACGATCGAGGCGATGACCACCAGCAAACAGACGGCGTAGCGCCACTGCTTCTTCAGCATCTCACTGTTGATGACCCGCACCATGGCGAGGAACATCAGAACGACCGGCAGCTCAAACACCAGTCCAAAGGCGAGGATGCACTTGCACTCGAAGACAATGAAGTCGGGCGCGCTCTGAAGCACTACCTGTCCCGTTGGCACATAACCTAAAAACCAGGAAATGGCGGGCTGCATCACAAGGTAACCGGACGCGGTGCCCAGGAGAAAGAACAGAACGGCAAGCGGCGTTACAAAATAGACCCACTTGCGTTCATGCGGCATTAGCGCCGGGCCGGTGAAGCCCCAGATCTCTCCCAGTATGAACGGGAGCGCATAGGCCACGGCCATGATGATCGCCACCTGGAAGCGCAGATAGAACGGCCCATAAAAACTGGTGTAGATCCAGGGGATGTGATGGATGGCAAAGAGATGCCTTCCCGGCTCAATCAGGACCGTATTGACCACCGGGAAGGTGTACCACCCAAGAGTCGCGGCGACAACTATGTACAGAAACACACGGATCAGCCGCGTACGCAGCTCTCCGAGGTGCTCCCAGAATGTCATTTCCTTGTCCGTCACCGCAGGCGCCTCTTAACTCTCAGTGCCGCTGGCGTTCCCGCCAAATTGCAGGTTTGATTCGATCGTTTCCACAAAGGTCGGCGGACCCGCCGGCGCCAGCGTCCCTGCTCCGGGTATTCCGCCCGTCGATGCGAACGGATTACTGCTAACAGGCGCGCCACCACCGTAGCCGGGATAGCCGCCACCACCACCATAGCCGGGATAACCGCCGCCGCCCGGGTAGCCACCCATCATACCCGGGTATCCACCGCCGCCAGGATAACCGCCCATCATACCCGGGTATCCACCGCCGCCGGGATAACCGCCCATCATACCCGGATAGCCACCGCCGCCGGGATAACCACCCATCATACCCGGGTATCCACCGCCGCCAGGATAACCACCCATCATACCCGGATAGCCGCCGCCGCCAGGATAGCCGCCCATCATGCCCGGGTATCCACCGCCGCCAGGATAGCCGCCCATCATACCCGGATAGCCACCACCACCCGGATAGCCGCCCATCATGCCCGGGTATCCACCACCACCCGGATAACCACCCATCATGCCGGGATAGCCGCCGGACGCCACCTGAGTGGCTGCGCTGGAGAGGGCGAAGCCTGGAAGCCAGCTTAAATTATCGGCCGCCGATGTCGCGCTGGCGGCGCCACCCATGCCGGGATAACCCCCTGACATACCGGGGTAACCCGCCGCCATACCAGGATAGCCGCCCCCGCCCTGGACCGCGCCGCCATTCGCTGCGAAGAGCGAAGGGAGATTGGTGATATGCCGGGTATCGATGACGCGGATGATTCGGCCATTGGTAAAGTCGAACCAGGTAATTCTCTCACCGGTTAGCTGGCCCGTAGCCACGACTGGCGCCGCGCCCACCGCGTTCGGGCCGCCGAAGGATGACGATAGACCACCCAACTGCGCTCCTTGCGTCGGCGCAGGCGCCTGACCCGGAGGCGGGAGTGAAACTGAGTAGTCCGTCTTGATTTTGGCCGTCTTGATCCCGTTCAGCCATTCGAAAGCGGTCAGAGTATTGACCGAGGTGGGAACCACGGTGCGTTCGTTATGATTGCCGATGGTCCAGATGGTGAGCGGCCCGCGCCAGGTGCTGCCAACGCGAACCGGCTCCAACGGAAGCGAGAGATAGATGTTGGATGCCAGGCTGCCTCGGGCAAGATCCTCGGCCTGCCTGCCAAAGGTAGTCACCTGCCCTGTTGGCGTGAGTGAGAAATCCGCGAATTGCTTTGCGAAGAGCGTCTCAAAGAATGTGGCGTTCCAGGCGGCCGGATTGATGCGGCTATTGATCATAACCTTCTGATCTTCGGCGTCTACGTCCGTGAATTGCGCGCTGAGCGACGCCGATTGAGAGACCGGATCAAAATCATCCACCGCGACGTCCCATCGAACCATTCCGGTCACTTTTGGAACGTTGACGTCAGCCGAAGTGATATCGGGACTCAGCGAATAACCGGACTCAAAGATATGCTCGGCCCCAACGGGCAGCTTGAACCGTAACCGCATAGGCCCGAGATCGGGGAGGAGATTCTGCAGCTTTACCGTCACCTGCGCCTGCCCGTTATCCATCTCCCGGCCAAACGGATCGTGAGCGATGGCATAGATTGTGTAGGCGCCATCTTTGAAGAGCGGAGTATTGGTTCCAGGCTCGGTCGCCAGGGTGTCCCACTTCCAGTCAAAAACGCCTGCCGAAGGATTCCTGACCGTGGCGAATTCGAAGTTGGTTGGCTCGTTGAGAGCAAAGCTGATATAGCTGCCGTCTGGCATCCGACCGGCCGGGACCTGAATATCCACGATTCCGCGCACGGTCGCGCCATCCTGCGGGTAGGCGATCTTAAAGGTTGTGGGCGCGGTGATCGTGGGCCCTACCGGTCCGCCGCTTTCAATCTGATCTGCGGGCTGATTGGGCGACGAGAGCGCTGGCGGCCTTGTGTTGGGGGCGCCCTGATTGGTACGTCCGCGGAATCGCCCGCTGGCGTTGCGCCCGAAACCGCCGCGTCTCCCATTTCGGGTTCTTCCGCCGTTGGCGCCGCCACGATAGGCGCCGCGGTTAGGGTTCTGGGCCATCGCCGCCGGCGCCAGCAATAGAAGCGCCGCCAGCCCTACCAGCGCCTTTTTAAGACGCCCCATCGCTCCGAACCTCTGCCTGGCCATTGTTCTCTCCTCGGTGGGTATTATGCCCCGCCGCCTCTATATCGGCGAAATATCGACGAGCGTCGAATCCCTAACTTAGAATCTTAATCAAAAGATCAACCGATTGCCAGCGATTCATTGACCGGCTGGTTTTCACCCGCGTCGGATCCGCCGGCGTTCGAGCCCGTGTTTCCTACCTGGGCGTCATGATCCACGTAACTTTCGGGATGATACCCCGTCTGCTGACCGGTTGTATATGAATCGGCATAGCTCGAACGCACCGGCTGCGCGCTGGAAAGAGCATGCTCGGTACCGGAATGAACTCGAGTCTCCTGGCTGATAGCGTTGATGTCGAGGTGATCCGTAACATCGCGCATGGCGTTCTTGAATTCGCTCATGGCCTTACCCATGCTGCGAGCGATTTCGGGCATCTTGTTCGGGCCAAACACCAACAGCGCCACCGCCAGAATAAACATTAGCTGGATGCCGCCGGGAAAATGCATTACTTGCCTCCGCCTCTTTCGCAATCAGGCATAACAGATCTAAAACTCTTTAACGGGGTACGCGCGAGCCTTAGCGCGCGGGACCGTACACTTTAACAAATTATACCCCAAAACGTACGCCTGTGGTAACCGATCCCGATCTAGAGGACGCATCCGGGTCAATTCCGGTTCGATTCAGCCTCTCGGAAATGAAGAAGGCGCTATAATCGCGAAGGGCGGGCGCCTGATCGTACGGAATCCGCGGCCGCGGGCCCCGCAAGATTAGACCTGGCCGGCGTCGGAAACTTCAATCAGATGTTCAGAACTCGGATGACCGGAACCGGCGGGTGATTCAGACACGGCTCGCAGCAAGAACTTAAAACTTGAGCGCCGGTGATGAAGGGGCCCTTTGAATGGCGACCGGCGCGCCTTCAGATTGGAAGCGTCATGCAGAATGATCCTGATTCGGAAACAAACGGCCTTGAGCCAGATCACCGGTTGGAATCGACGCAGCACGGGGGAGAAGAGGGCTATTACGATCCGTTGACGGACATTCATCTTTATGATCTGATGGGATTCCTCTCCCCCGATCCGGATGCCCCGGTAAGCCTTTCGTCGTCCGATGCGCTGGTCGCCGCCGCGGCGTGGAGCGTCGATCCCGCCGAGATCGGTTCGATCACGCGTTGGTTGGCGCGGCTTAAACAGCAACCAGGAGGGTGGCTCACCCCGTGGCGAGTCGGCGAGCCTTTAATAATGGCGGATCTCAGTCTCGACTCGCCGCCCGAAAACGCACGTGGGGAGAGGAGCTACGTCATAGCTCGACTGAATAATGAGTATCAGCTCGGCGCCCCGCTCCTCGACTCCCTCACACAGGCTATCGATCGGTTCCAGGACCTTCGCAAGGCGATCGAGCCGGAGATGACCCAGGAGCTGAAAACGGCGCCCCGTCGCGCCACCCGCCTCTGGCTCAGCAGCCTTGATGAGACCGCCGAGGTGGATAGATTGGACGAAGGATGAAGGACGGAGGACGAAGGACGGAGGACGGAGGACGAGGCAAATTCGACAAGCCGCAACTCGGGACGTTCAATGTTTCTCGTCCGCAGAGCCCGGTTTCAACCGGGTCTGCGGCCGGGCGCGAGGCGAGAGCGCGGGATGCGCAGGGACTCTCCTCCGTCCTTCGTCCTTCGTCCTTCGACCGCGCTTGTTTTTGGGAGGTTTCGGAGGTAATGTGTGAGTCAATTTGCTGCTGAGAATTTCTTTGGGCTGGAGGGATTTGCGCACGCCGGTTTGTTCGAGGAGGGAGCGCCGGTCTGGCGGGCGCTGGCGAATATTGGCCCCTATCTTCAGCGGACGCTGAAACCGGGCATCCATCCCGGAGCGGTGATCATGGAGGGCGCGATTCTCATTGGCCCTGATCTGCAGATTGGCGCCGGCTGCGTCATTGAAGCGGGCGCATTTTTACGAGGTCCAATTATCCTCGGCCGCGAGTGCGAGGTTCGACACGGCGCCTATCTGCGAGGCGGCATTATTGCCGGCGACGGCTGTGTCTTCGGACACGCGAGCGAATTCAAGAATGCGGCGCTGCTCGACGGCGCGAAGGCGCCTCACTTTAACTATGTCGGAGATAGTATCCTCGGCGCGTCGGTGAACATGGGCGCCGGTTCCAAGCTGAGCAATGTCAAGGTGACGCATGGGAATGTTCTGCTAAGCGTGGAGCGGGAGGGCGGCAGCGGCGCCGAGAGGATAGATTCGGGGCTGCGGAAGTTCGGGGCCATTATTGGTGATCGCGTAGAAATCGGCTGCAACGCCGTTCTCAATCCCGGGACGCTCATCGGCCCGGATTCAATGGTCTATCCGAATGCTTCGGTTCGAGGCTTCTACGGCCACGGGACGATCATAAAATTGCGCCAGAGCATGGAAGCGACACGAAAAAGAAAGGAGGAAGGACGGTGAGTGTGTGAGACGGTGAGTGTGTGAGACGGTGAGTGTGTGAGACGGTGAGTGTGTGAGACGGTGAGTGTGTGAGACGGTGAGTGTGTGAGACGGTGAGTGTGTGAGACGGTGAGTGTGTGAGACGGTGAGTGTGTGAGCACCGGAACGTGGTGCCTCACGCCCAGCGCCTAACACCCAAGACCCGAAACCCAATACCTATCACCTTCTTACAGCGTTACCTGTTCGAGGCGAAGCCGGCGATGGCGGGCTTCACGAGCGTGGTAATACCAGACCTGTCCGAGCAGCGTAAACCGGACGACGATCCCCACAAACATTCCGACTTCAATATCTATCCGATGGAGGGCCAGGCCGCCAGCGAGAACCAGAACTCGACCGAGGATATTGAGCATCGGATAGAGTATGTGGAACTCATGGGCTTCCTTGACGCGGTAAAGCCTCACGATTTGGGGTAGATAGCTGATTTCAACGCAGATGAGCCCGGCGAGCGAGATATCCTTCCAGTCGATGAGCCCCATCAAATGCGGCATTCCAACCCCTCAAGACGCTCTGCGCCACAAATCGACTCTCTGTCGTCTCTAACCGGCTGCCCCGATTGCGCAGATCAGCAGATCAGATGTAGTACATGGATGGCTGCTGCACGCCATAGCGATCCACAATATCCGCAATCGTAATCTCTTCGAGCTGCCGTTCTACGGTCTCACAGGCCAGGCGTTGGAGCTTGTCCAGCCAGTAGCTCGCGAGCCTCCGGTCATCAGGAGGCTCTTCGGGCGCCTGTTCGCAAAGCGGCCCATCAACAATGCGGATAATCTCGGCGATGGTGATTTTGTCGGGCGGCGTGGCGAGTCGATATCCGCCCTGGGAGCCGCGAATACTCGCAACCAGGCCAGCGCGGCGAAGCCCGATCAGGATCTGCACCAGGTAATTGGTGGGCAGCCGCTGCCGCGCCGCAATCGTATGAACCTGGACAGGCTGTCCTGAGTTATAAACCAGCGCCAGCTCAAACAGCGCCGCACAGGCGTACTGCACTTTTTTCGCCGAGAGCCTCATGCGTACGGCGCCTTCTTCGCAAAAAGCCTCATGGCGCAGCCTCGGACCGCAGTCGGTGATATATAACTATGCTTATCAACTTAGTAATCATTATAGGAGTGTAGGCGCCGTAAGTCAACAAGCATCAAGATCCTTCAGATATAGTGACGAAGGAACCGGGACCAGGTTTACGCGATTATCCTGAAAGAGGGTCTGCGCCATTGACGCCTTCGGAATCGCCCGCGTATAATGACTTCAAAGGTAATTACCGTCGAACGCGGGTAATACGGAGAAGGGACGTGGCGCGAGGCGCGGGGCGCGGGGAACCGAGCAATCCAGGAATCTGGGAAATTGGGAAACGGGACAGCGTGCGGGGCGCCGCGTGGGACGATTGGTTCCGGCCTTGCGACATCGGCGCGATCCGGAGACCGGAAGGGGTACCTATGGACCTGACAGCACAGGTTAAAGAAGTGAGCGGCGTTCCAATTATTGGCCTGAGCGGAGAGATGGACGTCCATACGTCGGCGCAACTGCGTGACGCGGTCCTGGCGCTTCTGGACAAAGGGGCGCAGAAGATCGTGGTCAATCTGGACAACGTGGAATACGTTGACAGCACCGGGCTGGGAACCATGGTGGGTGTGCTAAAACGGATGACAGAGCAGAACAGCAAACTCTGTCTTGTTTCTTCTAACCCATTGATCAACAAAGTCTTCGACATTACCGGCCTGACACGGATCTTCACGATTAAGCCCACCGACGCAGAGGCGATAGCCAGCTTTGAATCGATGACGGCGCCGGCTCTGTAGCGCTCCGCTGCCCGGAGCGCTCCCGGTTAGCCGCGCCTCAGATGAGGGAATAATCAGTTCAGACGCTGCGCAGCAGATTCTTAATCGTCTCTTGCTGCAGTTGGCGCGTTAGAATGTTCTGAGCTGAGATACCGCGACTCCGGAAGGATGGGTGATGCGAATAGAATACACGCTGGCGCCCATAGCGCCATCTGACCTGGCGCAGATCGACCTGGTAAAGCGATTGTCCGATCTTGGCCCGGACGAGGCGGTGGAGGCGTACCAGCTTCGATTTCGCGGCGCCCGGGATCCCGGTGGCGACGTGCCCGGTGAGGTGCTTTTTTTGCCGGATGAGGGCCGGGTTGGCGTCGCCTGGGGCGGTGAGGTGATCTGGACGGACGCTTCTTCGCTGGAAGAGGGGATGGATCGCTACCTGGACCACGATATTCCCGAGGATAATCCCACTTCCGAAGGACCGAGTCTCACGTTTTCATGACAGAATCCCATCTCTCGCCGGCTCATCACTCGCTGATGAGCGGCCCGGGTCCGTCCACGGAGGTTCGCAATGGATGAAGCGCAGGCGCAACGATTTGTCCGGTCTCTAACGGTCAGTGGAGGGCCTCCCTCCGGGCAGGCAGCGAGTCTTCAATGGCAGGATCCCACGCATATCGCTACGGCCGCGTTCCGATTTCCAGCAGTCAAGAAGCTCTCTCGCGAGACCATTTATGATCCCACGGAGTCGATGCGGCAGGGTGTTCACCCTGGCGTTGCCGTGGTGGAGATCTACCTGACGGAGCCGCTCCCGGATATCGAGTATTTTTGGGGAATCTTCGCAGTCGATGAATTTGGTATCTGGTTTTCGGACAACGCGGAGAGTATTGACCTTCCGGTGGGGCAGCAGCGGGTGATTCCCTGGAGATACGTCAAGGGGCTGGTTCTCCATCAGCGAACCCTATAGTACGACAGGCCGTAAGCTCACCGGCAGCCCCCGGCCCCCAATAATGCGGGAGCATCGAGGGCCCCAAGCTCAATGACGTGGGCAGCGACTGTCGACTCATTTGTGCCGGAGCGCACTAGATCGATCCCGTATTGATGAGCGATCCCTTTTCGATGATAAATCATCGAGAGAGTCCGCGGCTGCGGGAGCTCCTGCGGCTTCTGTTTCGCGGAAAAGAACGATGGGGTCTTGTTCGCGATCTGCTGGTTCCACCTTTAGCGCTGTCGCACCGCAATCAGATAGACGCTGCCCCGTTCGCGCTCCTGGGCGATCGGTTGGGCGCCGCCCGCGATCTTCCCATGGCGCCGTTGATGCGGTCGGTTGTCGATCAAAGCCTCCAGGCGTTCAGTTTCTTCTTCCCACCGGTTAAAGATTATATCGGGCGAAGTCCGATCTCGCCCCACGGAAGCATGGTCTTCAGTGTCAGCCGGTGGGGATTCATCGACTGGAATTATGTCCGTGATCTCGACTGGCGGATCTATCTGCCTCCTCAGATCGGGCATGAGAGCGGGTTCCTCACTTTTTTACGTAACGCGCTGGACACCTCGCTAAGGGATGCCGGATACAGCCCTCTGCTGCGCGGCAAGGACCCGGAGGGGAGGGATCAGGTACAATTGCGAGATTCGAAGACCGGCGCCATCCATGGATTTCATCTCTATCTGCTGAGCATGGAACCGGGCTTCGTTAGTCGGACTCTGCATGACGGAGGCGGATACTCGGTCCACCAGACCTACTTTCCCGAAGACTCTATCGATCCCTATATCGAAGTCCAGGGCATTCACTGGGATAAGATGATCGCCCGGCAGCGTCAACAGTATGAGGAGATGTTTCAGAAGATCTCTTTCAACACTTTCGGCGGTGATGATCCGGCGAGCGCTCGCCTGAAAACGCCCGGCTGGTATTCGATCAAGGCGTTCAAGTGGTATGCGTCGCTGGCGCACGTCCGGGGGCTTTCATCGCTGGTGGACGAGATTCTGGGTCAATATCACTCTTTTGATGGAACTCACGAGGAGATGGTACACCTGATCCGGCATCATTATTACGCCGTTCTGGATCCTCAAAGTGGGGAAGCGGGCCGGCTGGAGCGCGATCTGAGTTTTGCGCTGAGCCTGGCGTATGCGAGAGGGCGAGCGCCGCGGGGTGACCGACTCGTGGGCGAGCAGGAGCCGGACCCCGCATCCCGCGTACTTATACTGGAAGCCGCGCCGCCCGACTGGATCGACGCGGCGCTGCTGTTCCTCGATCAGGGCGCAACTGGCGCAAGGGTCGCGACTAACCTCGTATCCCGGATTCGTGGGTTCTCCGACGCAGGGCGAATCCGCTTCGCCGATGGAATATTAGACACCGCATTCCACACCTTTCCCGACGGCGCCGAGGGAATGCTGCTGACTTCCGTCTGGTCATTTGTATTCACCGACGCGTACGCCCGCCGCGCTTCCGAGACACTCCGCGAGAACGGAAATAACGCCACGGCGGAAGAGGTCCGGCAGGCGCTCGCAGCCCTCCTCGCCAGCCTGATTGCGCGGGCCATCCGGGGGAATTAGAATATCCGCTGCCGCGGAGCGGGACGACGGGCGTTCCCCATCCGGGGCGGCCGGGCGGACGTGGAACGCATGGACGGCGCCATTCGAAATTCCGGCGAGCAATTTACAGATTATGACGGTTTCATGACGCGCCGTTGGCCTCGTACCCCTTCCGCGCCGGGTCACGTCTAAGCCTCTGTTAGTCGAGGGGCTGAAGATAGGCGCAGGCGCTTGGGAGAGATGAGAATGATGAGCGGAGAGGAACACACGAGCGGTGGAACGGGCGAGGGCGCCATCTGCGCTGATGGCGGCGTCGCAAATCTGCGCGGCGCTGATTTTAGCGGCGCTTTTCTGCGAGAGGCGTCTCTGAGCCGGGCGGACCTGACCAGCGCGGATCTGAGCGGCGCTGACGCCTGCTCGGCGGATTTGCGGGGCGCTGCTCTCACCGGCGCCAATCTGCGCGATGCGCGACTTGCGTTCGCCCATCTTCAGGAGGCGAATCTCGCCGGAGCGTGCCTGGAAGGCGCCAATCTCGTGGGCGCCGATCTTCGCCATACGACGCTCGCAGGCGCTCATCTCGCCGGAGCAAAGCTCTCCGGAGCGATGCTGCGTGACGCAGACCTGAGCGGCGCCGATCTGAGCGGCGCCGATCTCACGCAGGCAAACCTCACGCGCGCGAACCTGGTTGGCGCTTGCCTGAACGGCGCGAGCTTAGAACGCGCGCTTCTTTCCGGCTGCCGGGTTTACGGCGTCTCGGCGTGGAATCTGCGGCTCGATGGGGCGACACAGGAGGACCTGATCTTAGATGAAGGCGTGGGTCTGCCTATCACCGTGGACACGCTGGAGACCGCGCAGCTTCTCTGGCTTTTGCTGGACGGAAAGCGGACCCGGGAAATGCTGGATCAGGAGCGATCACGCTTCGTGCTGCTGATGGGAAAGTTTGGGGATCGACCGGAGCTGCTCGGGGCGCTCAAGAAGGCGCTCCGCGCCCGCGGCTATTCTCCTGTATCGCTCTCCATCGAGCGGCCGGCGAACCTGGCGACCGCGGAGACCATCATCGCTTTAAACCATCTGGCGCGCTTTGTGATTCTGGACGTGACCGGTATCCACAACGTCGAGGAGATACTTTCACCTCCCGAGATGCTATCGGGCCAGATCCACCCCGTCATCCAATGCGCGGCCGTCCCCGACGCTGATCTTCCCGCGGCGCCCGGCCACCTCAATCCCCTCGCCTATCATTCTCCGGAAGACCTGGTAGAGAGCCTCGACGTACGGATGTTCGTGGACGGGGAGAGAGTTTAACGGCTGCCAATGGTCCCACGCCAGCACGTCTATGACACGTTCTGGAGATTCGCCGCGGTCCGCCAGGAGATTTTCTTCGCCCGGCTGCGCGGTGACGCGCCCCCGTGGTGTGACGACCCCATCTTCAATACTTACAAATTCTGCAATAGTTATCGCGCCAGTGATCGGGTATCCCAGTATCTGATTCGAAACGTGATTTATGGCGGGGATAGAGATTCCCCGGACGGAAGCTTCTCTGAAGAGGATACGATATTCCGGATTGTACTCTTCAAGATCTTTAATCGGATTGAGACGTGGGAGCGGCTCGAGGAGAAGATCGGCCGGATCAAATTGAGCGGCTTCGACTTCGAGCGGTACTGCCGCGCGCTGGAAGAGATCCGCCGGGCCGGGCAGCCGATTTATACGAGCGCGTATATGTCATGCGCCAGTAAGGCCTTCGGGCACGATCTGAAGCATCGGAACCACCTTGCGCTGATCGCCCGGATGTTTGTGACTGACCGGATCGCGGGCGACATCATCAGCGCCAGGAGCCTGGAGGCGGTCTACCAAATGCTGCTTGAATATCCTTTGATCGGTCGTTTCACGGCGTACCAGATGGCGATTGACATCAATTACAGCACGGCGATCGACTTTTCTGAGAACGAGTTTACGGCTGCGGGACCGGGCGCCGAACGCGGGATCCGCAAGTGCTTCATGGATACGGGCGGCAGAAGCGACAGCTACGTGATTCGCTGGATGGTCGACCGGCAGGAGCAGGAGTTTGACCGGCTGGGCATCAGGTTCAAGAATTTGTGGGGCCGGCCGCTACACGCGATCGATTGCCAGAACCTGTTCTGCGAGACCGACAAATACTGCAGAGCGGCGTACCCGGAGCTGTCGAGTAACCGCACGCGGATCAAGGCCAGGTTCATTCCAAATCCCGTGCCAATCGAGTATTTCTATTCCCCAAAATGGGGAATCAACTCAAGAGTTCAAGAGGATTTTGGGGCAAGGCGCAGCCGGACATCCGATCCGGTCCCGCCGCTCCAAACGGCGCTCGCATTTTAATACTCGCGCCGGTTCCCCCAATACGTAGATCTCCGCGGCGAAACGGCGCGTCGTGGCCCGCGCCGCACAGGCGCGGAGGCCTGCGCCACTGCGCGCCCGCGCCTCGAACCCTCTCATCCGTCATCCGGCATCCGTCCGCGCCCTGCGCCCCGGCTCGCAGCGGTTCGCTTGATGGCGGCACGGTTCGTTTTCAGCAGCGGGCCGACCCTATTTCACGATGTAGAATGCATCAGAGAAGCCCGGATCAGTGTCTTGTATTGCCGGGTGTGGCCGGCGACCTGGCGCCTGAAGCTCCGGCGCCGGGAGGGATTGCTTTCACTCCGGCAGTCTTTATTTTTACCTCCTGGAACACGGTGAGCGGAGGCGCGGCTCCTGCAGCCACTGGCTGGTTCGCCTGGAGATGGGCGATGACCACCGGCGCGGGCTTCTGCGGCGCCCCTGGTTTCGAACGGGTTAGTGGCCCGTCTTTGACTCGGGCTGGCGGCGGCGCCGGCCAACACGGCGGCGCCGCCCCGCAGTAGCCTTAGCGCCCGGCTTTATTGCTGCCGCTCGAGGCCTCGGGGCGCCGCGTCGAGGTGGATGTCCGCGCTGCCGGCGCGCGGGGATCGTTCAGCGTCACGTCCTGCCCAGTGGCGTCTGTACGAAGTTCCCCATTGAGCGATTCCAGGGCATCAACCGGCAGATAGAGGCTCCCTTTGCGCTTCCAGGCGAACCGCGTCGATCCCCTGGGTTGGTTCCGGATCGACAGCTTTAGCCGTTGATTTCGGCGCTTAAGCTGAACCTGCCGGCCATTATTGGACGACTGGATACCGAGCGCCTTAAGGTATCCGGCCCAGAGATAAACGGCTCCGTTCGTTTGAATAGCGGAGCGCACCAGCGTACCGTCGTAGCCGACCCCTGGATGTGCAAAGACCGGCCAGAGCGTCTCCCGGCGTTTCTTCGGCAGGGTTGGGCCCTTTTGAGGGCCCTTATGGCCGGGCAGCGACATGCCAGCCCAGTCCTCAGTGCCCACAACGCTCCCGGTCTGGGCGTCTACGAGCACCATCGTCGCCCGGCATGCGACCTCATACGCGAGTTCCTGGTTAAGCATGGGATCGATCTCCACCTTGAGCCGGATGGGCGGTGTGTAGGTCGTAACCAGGGCTGTCTGATCCGGGTCCGCAGAGATATTCTGCGCAATCCAGGTTTGAGCGGCCGCCTGCGCCTGGTCTGGCGTCATGGCCGGGTTCGTGTCGATGGTGACGGGAATGTATTTTTCCATATAGTCGTCGACGTTCCCGGTGTCTTCCTCGACGCCCACGCCGCACCATACTGGAAGCTCCGCTCCGGAGGGAGCTGTCGCGTTGAAATCTACCCAGAAGCCGTCCGCATCGTTAATCACCGGGTCCCGGCCGCCGTTATCGTCCTCCGGCATCCCTGCGATGTACCCCGGGAAATGCGCCGCGGCGAAATTGCGGGCAGACTGAGCCAGCTGATTCGAGGGTAAGAACGGCGGTGCGTCATTGGCCTGAAGATCCCACGTTGTGGCGCCGTAATAACTGATCGTCTTCTGCCCGGTGGTTGCGTCGATCTGGTAGGAACTGGCGCGACCACCATTGGAGTCACCATAAAAGAGATACCAGGCGCCGCCGCCGAATCCATCCATCGTGGTAACCGGAGTGGCCGTAAGCGTGGTGTCCGGTGCCACAACGTAGGGCAGCAGCGCCTGCCGCGCCTGGGCGGGCGTCATCTGTGGAGCCTGCGCATACGTAGCGCCGGGTAGAATGTGAAGCGAAAGGAGAGCGGCCTGAGCGCGTACGCCAAATTTCATTCGTCCTGTTCCCGAAAGCAGTGAAGCGGCTCGCTCGGCCGCCGCTTTACTCCTTAATGATTAGTGGCCCTGCCTACAACGGGAGGCAGCGCCTGGGAGAGCTTTCCGATGGCGCTGCCCACCCGCGGCAGGTTTAACCGCCCTGCACTTCCTTGCGGGGTGAGGCGAACCGCATGCCGGGTCCGACATTCGCTGACAACGGCGGCGCGGGGACGTTTAATACGACAGCCTGGGCCTGCTTGTCAAGGACGAGCGCGGGGTACAGCTTCGACACCGCAGAGATAGGGACATAAAGCGATCCCTGGCGCTTCCATGCTTCCGCCGGCGTACCCTTTGGATTATCTCTAATTCGCAGCCGCAGCCTCTGCGGACCCTTGCTGAGGTCCAGTTGGCCGCCGTGCTTCGCGATGCGAATGCCCATCGGCCTGAGGTAATTTTGCCATAGGTAGGTTTCGCCGTTCGCTTGGATAGCCACGTGGTCGAGGTTCAGAAGGACCTTCGGACCCAGGCGAACGTGCCAGAGCGCTTCGCGCCGTTTGGCAGGATTTTTGGGAGCGCCGTGGAATCCGGCGCCGCCGAGCCACTCATCCTGACCGATCACGGCGCCGCTCTGCGCGTCAATCGTAAGCGGGCACACTTTGTACATAATCTGGTATACGAGCGTCTCGTTGAGCATGGGGTCCACGATGACCTCAAATTGCACCTGCGGGTTCCCGCCCAGCGCATCCGTCGACTGTAGATCTCCGGCGGTGGGATCGGTGGTGAGGTTCTGTGCGATCCAGGTCTGACCCGCCTGGATCGCCTGAGCCTGCGAGATGGCGGGCGTTGTTGAGATAGTAACGGGAATCGCTTTTTCGGTATACGTAACGATTCGGCCGGTGTCTTCCTCCACGTTGATCATCGAATGGAGCGGCTGCCACGCGCCAGATGGAGAGAGGGCATAGAAGTTCAAGAAGTACTCATCTCCATCGGCCACCGTCGCTGGACTGCCGTCGCAGCTGTTCTGGAACATTCCCGGTGTGTAATTGGGAAAATGGGCGGCCAGGAAGTCGATCGCGTTCTGCAGCAGTTGGGAGGTCGGCAGAAACGGAGGCGGGTTGTTCGGATTGTTTACCTGGTCCCAGGTGGAAGCGTGCAGGTAAGTAATGTCTTTCTCGCCGGTGGCAGCGTCAATCACGTACGTTGATCCCCCGGTGTCTCCTTCGAACTGATAGGTGGTGTGCCCGTTGAGTGGGTCTGTGTCTACCGTTGCCGTAGCTGTCAGCGTGGTATCAGGCGCCTGGACATAGGGCAGCAGCGCCTGCCGCGCCTGGTCCGCCGTCATCTCGGGTACCTGTGCGTAAACGCGTTGACTCCCGCTGAGAACTGACGTACTGATCAGCATGATCGCGATCAGAATCCCCATTTTGTGTTTCATCGTTTTCTTCTCCACAATTATCGAACCCGGAATTGCAGCAAGCTTCACTGTTATCACTTAGCTGGCAAGATGAATCTGGCGGCGTTGTAGCTAGGCGCCACCGTCAGGTGCTTCTGCCACGCGTCAGGGTTTCCAAGCCCCTCCCAATGCCCCACAACAGCGGCGTCGGTCGCGGCCTTAAGAGCGTTGTAGACGTTGTTATCTGCGTTTTTGCCCTGTCCCTGCATTTTTCGCTTGGCGAACATCCTTGCAAAGACGATAGCGTCGCTGAGCCGCCAAACCTGGGCCGGGCCGGCGGCGCAAGTCACCCCACGGTTCACCGTCGCCTGCAGCAGCGGTGCGCCGACTTGAAGATCGCCGTTCTTGCCGGTATCACAGCCTAACCAGATCACCAGGGAGGTCGGCAAGCCATTGGAAGCGATCCTGCCCCATTGATGTAGCAGCAGCGAATTGCTGTCAAGCCCGAGAAAGCATGCGCCTGCGCTAAAGTTATCCACGGGGCTCAAGTCAGCCGCGCTGTCCGCGACCTCGTAGAAATCCTCGGGATTTGGGCCGGCTGTCGTAGGATTCTCATCGTCTGTGGAATACTGCGCCAGTCCAAATAGGAAGTTGTTGGGCAGTCCGTGCCCGCAGAAGATAGCGACGTCACCAAATTGCGACAGCGCGCCAGAAGCGCAGTTGACCTGTTGCTTTCCATTCACCAGGGTTACCGGTTTGTACATAATCTGATCTGGCATGGGGTTGTTCGTTGTCGGCGGCTCATTCTCCAATCCGACACCGGTTCCGCGGAAGTTCGCATCGTCATAGCCCAGGTTTCCCGCCAGCGCGTCCGCGGCATTCGCGACGGGTCGAGTATCCCCCAGTACAACGAGCTCAGCTCCCATGCTTGGCAATGGCTTGCCAAAGATGCCGCCCCACGTGATGAGCGCGTGCGGAAGGGGCTTACTGTTGTGTTGGAGCGCTACTCGATTGCGGTGCCCTTTGTCGTAGGCGGCGTCCCCGTCGGTGGGACTGACCAGATAAACGGTCGTTGCACCGGCCGCCATGTCCGCGGCGGAGGGGTTGCTGATCCTTTTCACTTTGAACGTCTGGCTGCTTGAGCCGAGCATCGCAGGCATCGATTGGTTCGAGACAGCGGCGGCGAGATCCCATTCCTGATACACGTCAACGCGACTGGAGGACGGAAGGACATTGTTCTGATCTTGCAGCGACTGAGTTAACGTAAAAGTCTGGCCGGAAGCGTCTGAATCGACGAAATCCAGCGATGTCGGCGGAATCCCGAATTTGAGGAAGCTCGACTTGTCCTGGTCGTAATCCTGCCCCGTTCCTCCTGGGGTTCCAACGGTCCATTGAAATATGTAGACGCCTTTCGGCGCGCCGTTCGGGTATTCGTAGTTGTTGTCGCTGCTCCCATCCCAGTTCACGGTAACCGCCGTGCTCCCCGGACCGATGACCTGGTTTCCACTATAACTCTTCACCGCGGTCTGACCGCTCGTGTAAATCGTCAGCGTCCAGGGCTGGTTCATCTTATAGCAGCAGCTGATATTGGCCGTAATCGGGACACTCGTCATCGTCGTCGGGTCCCAGGGGATCGGTTTGGGATTGTTCGGGGTGGTGGAGGTAATGAGCAGGTTCTCGATGTCCACGGTAGTCGCGGCGGTGTAGTCGGTGGGTGGAGGCGGTTCATTGGGGGGTGGGACCTGCCATTGCACTTCTACCACCGCCGTAAGGTCGTGAAGGCCGTTATGGAGTTGGGGGGTGAGCCAGCTGTAATCCCAGTACCGGTAAAGTCCCTCGTTGGGATCGCCGCAGGTGGCGCACGGCTGTCCAACAGCGAGATAAGGGTCACCCTCGTGGACCACCGTGTCCGGATAATCTCCCGCCTCCTCATGGATGGTGAGGCTCTTCAGCGAGATTTGAGCGGCACCCTGGGGAACGGCAAACTGGATATGAATCGTGGCGACTCCACCCACCTGCCCGGAAGCGGAACAGGTTTGTACGGGTGGATTCGCGGTTGAGTCGCTCGTCCACTCCACTTTGACACTCAAACCCTGGGCGCAGGCTGCGCCGGCAGAGGCGAGTGTTACGGCGCCGAGGAGAAACACCGCGAGGAAAGATAGAAATGGGGAGCGCGTCAGACGAGAGTCTGTGTGTTTACCCCCCCCAGCGAGCGGTGAGTTGCGGGTGGTGCGGATAAAACCGAACATGGCCCTCTCCTTTTCTTAAGAAGAACCTGCTGTTCCGGCCGGACAGGCAGCGCGCGTGGGTGGAAACCAGCGAGGTCCGGTCGGTTCGAAACCACTGCAATCGAAGTAACCGTCAGGAGTATAACATAAAGGACGGGATAAAGCAAGGGACGGAGGACGAAGGATGGAGGACCGAGGACGGAGGAAAAGGTACGAGGCGGGGGTACGGGGTGTGGTGGCGTCCCTTCGGGACTTCACGGCCGGTCAAAACAGCGCCGCCCCGCGCCTCGCACCTCCGTCCTCCGTCCGCGCCCACCTTATGGTCTCGCGGGAGAACCATCCGGCGTGCGGGTCTGCGTCCACTGTTCGACGCTGTCCTGGCAGGGGTATTTTGCGGCAAGTTCTTCGTTGATGTCGATGCCCAGGCCGGGCGCTTCGTTCGGATAGAGATAGCCCTTTTTCATGCGAGG
>DASRZA010000490.1:0-10643 GCA_035686845.1 Armatimonadota bacterium
CTTTGCGCATAGGCTTCAATCTCAGCCGGCGCGGGGGCGATCCCGATAGCGGCGTCGTTGAAGAACGCAATCTCGCCATCCGGATGGCACATCGTTTTTAGCCAGCGGAGCATGTCGGGAATCAGGGCGCGGCACTGCTGCTGCAGCGGCCGCGCTTCCAACGGCAGCGTGTCGCCGAAGGAAGACGTCAGATTGAGGAGATCCAGCAGATCCTCGAGGATAATGCTGTGGTACATCGGTGTCCGCTCAAAATGCCCACCATCGGCGAGAATCTGCTCCCGAAGCTGCCGCTTGAGCAACCGCAGACCCATTTGCAGCCAGCGATCCCCATCGACGCCACCGAAATAGAGCCCGGCGAAGACCAGCGCCTTCAAGTTAGCAAAGAGATGATTCGCAAGATGGAGCCATTCCAGCCGGCCCGCCAGGTAGCGCGTCTGAATCGCCAGGCTATGCCGCGCTTCTTCTGAAAGAGCGCTGCCGATCAACGCCCACTTGATCCAGTTCACGACGCGAAGCGAGATCGGATAGGGATCCCAACCATTGCCAGAACCGGGTGGGTTCTCCCGGATCCAGCGCTCAATCAGCGGCTCATGCCAGGCTTTGCGCTCAGAGGCGCCGCTGGCGTTAAAGTCATCGAAATAGTGGAGATTGTAGAGCCAGAGCCGGTCATGCGCCGGATCGTTCCATCCATCAGCCGGGGGAAGTGACCCGGCGCGATTCAGGAAGTGGAAATCCTGGGGTCCTGTCATACTGGCAGGCCGGCGAGCCGGGTCTTGCCAGGCGCCCGTTCGCGGGCGGAGAGGAGGAGCGGGCCGCACGTCAGGTCGAGGGCGGTAAATCCGGAACCAGAGCCGGCCATAAATCTGGATCGGCTTCAGATAGCGAAGCGTATGATAATAGCGCCTGAGCTTCTCGATCGGTTTCAGTGTCTTGTCGAGCGTAGACTCAGAAGACGCCGTCGGAGCGAGCTCCCTGGTAGTGTCATTCGAAGTCGAATCCGGGGGCCTATCCTTCACTGTCTGTTAACCTGTGGTCCTCGCCGGAGTCCTCCGACCATCCAATCGGGACCTCGCGTGCCAGCCGGAGTGAATCGAGGATACGGAATGTCGTGAGGGTAGTGATGACCGCGTCGCGGAGAGGAATGGGCGATGAACCGCCTGAGCGCAATGCGCTCGTAAGCGCCTCTAATTGCTCGGATTGACCCTTATTCTGGATGCGGCCGCCCCATTTTGCGACATGTCCGCCTTCCGCGTACCGAGCCCGGCGAAAGTCTTCCAGAATGAACGTTCTGCCGCCGCCGTACACCTCCAGTCGCTCCTTGGGGATGGCTCTGTCCCCATTGGCGAAATAGTGGATGGCGCCAATCGATCCGTCAGCAAAACGAAGCGCGATGGTGATGATGTCTTCCGGAGGAATGCTGCCTGTATCGCCATTCACCGCAGTGGCGGAGACAGCGATCGGTGGCGCGCCGCAGAGGAACTGCAGTAAATCCACGAAATGGCAGACCTCTCCAATGATCCGCCCGCCACCCTCTTCCGCGTCCTGGCTCCAATGCATCAATGGCACGGCGCCGGCGTTGATACGATAGAACATCGCAAGCGGCTGGGTGTGGTTCTGGAACTTCGCCTTAGCTCTCTGGGTGAGCGGCGCAAACCGCCGGTTGAATCCGACCACGAGTGAGCGTTTTGTTTCCTCTGCGGCGGCCACTACACGACGCAGGTCATTCTCATTGGTCGCAAGGGGTTTCTCGACGAAGACGTGCTTGCCGTTCCGGAGCGCCGCCTCCGCTAGCGCCGCGTGGCTGTCGTGGCGAGTGGCAATGACAACGAGATTGATCGCCGGATCTCCCAATACCTCCGCAGAATCGGTGGCTGCGTAGCGGAACCCGAAGCGCCGCGCTGTATCCGCCGCGCTGATCCCGCGAGAGGCGCTCACCCCCACGAGATCCAGATCCTTGCTGGCCTTGAGATGGGGAAGCAGCATCTGTCTCGCGTAGGCGCCGGCGCCAATCACTCCGACTCGAATCAGAGCTTCCGGCGCCGCCGCACCATTGGCGTCTATCACCACCGTACGATTCACGGGGGCGTTCTCCGGATACGTGAAAATGATGCCCAACGATGGTTCGCCGGCCTCACCCTTTATGAGAGCGTAGGCGTGAGGCGCCTCCTCCAGCGCAAAGCGGTGCGTAATAAGCCTCGATGGCGTTACCTTTCCTTCCGCCACCAGGCTCAGGAATGTCTCCAGATTCCGCTGCTCGGTAAACGGCACGTAGGCGTAAGGATAATCGATCCCCTTCTCTTCGTACATAGGATCGTACCGCCCGGGACCATAAGAGCGGGAGAGGCGGAGATCCAGCTCCTTCTCGTAATAGCTCTGCCGGGGCACGTTCATACCCACGTCGCCAATGGCGACGACCCTGCCCTTCAGCCGCGACAGCTCGCCGGCTAACTCTATCGGACCGCTGCTCTTCGTGGCGGCGGTAATCAGAACCGCGTCGGCGCCCCGGCCTGCGGTAAAACGATCGACCGCCTCCACGACGCGCTGCACGTCCAGCGCGTGGGCTTCATTGGCGCCTAACTCCCGCGCCAGCTCCGCCCTGTCGGAATTCAGGTCCGTGCCCAGCACGAGGCACCCTGCCGCTTTCAGAAGCTGCACCGTGAGGAGGCCTACCAATCCCAGGCCAATCACCACCACCCGTTCACCCACGCGCACGTCACCCACGCGGAGACCCTGCAGCGCGACAGCGCCCACAGTCGAAAAAGCGGCGTCCTCAAAAGTGACGCCATCTGGTATGGGCGCCGTCAAATTCCGTGGGATTACCACAACTTCGGCGTGAGAGGCGTAATTCGCTCCCGCGCAGGCGACTCGATCACCCACCTTGAGGCGCGGGGTCAGCGCATCAGCCTCCAGAACCACGCCCGCGCAGCTATATCCGAGGGCTACCGGCAGATCTAACCGCGCCCGCACGGTCTGATAGGTCGCAAGCATCCCATCCGATGCTACCTTCCCAATCACCTGCTTCACGAGGTCCGGTCGGCCGCGGGCTTTCTGCACCAGGTTCTTTTCCCCGAACTTGATCGCCGCGGCCTCAGTGCCCGCGCTGATTAAAGAGGCGCGATTGTGAACGAGCAGCATCCCCGGCGGGCGCCGGGGAATAGGAACCTCCGGGGTGGATATAGCTCCTGTGCGGCTATTCTCAATAACCTGTCTCAATACGTCCGATTCCTGTTCTAAAGAGGATTAAGTATGGTTAAAATGGCCCCGAGTTTCATCTGTTCACGCGCCCTTCTTCAAAACCGCGAGAATAATAACGCGGAAGCGCGCAAAACCGGGAACCCGGTTTACCCATCGCTCATAAACGAACCCTATAACATATGCCGCCGCGGAGAGCCGCAGATACTCGGGTCGCCCCTCAATCATGTCACATTTCACCACGCTAAGGCCGGCGCCCGACGCCAGTCGACGGATGCTTCCGGGCGAGTTTGCGCGGTAGAGGGTGGGAAACGTGTCGACCGCGGCGCGTCCCCGGAGCCGGTTCACAAACTGATGGAACCCATGACCGGTGAGCGACGTCGCGAGGGTCACATAATGGAACCGGCCAGGAGTCTTTGTTATGAATACGCCGCCGGGCTTGAGGACGCGCGCGACTTCCGCGAAAACCGCCTTGGGCCGGGCGAGATGTTCGAGCACATTGTCCGCAAAGACCAGATCGAACGTGGCAGGCGGGTACGGGAGCTTCTCACCGCTTCCTACGCTGGCTTCATGCAGGAAGGGGTTCTCTCTGACGCGCTCGTCGGGATCGAGTCCGCAAACGCGGCCAGCTTTATCGAGAAAGTTCATCTCGGGAACGACGCCGGCGCCGGCGCCGAGATCAAGAACAACGTCTTCCGGCCTCACAAACTTCAAAATCTCGGATCTGAGCAGCAGGTCATCCCACCGGTCCGGATACGCGCCGTACCAATTTCTGTCCATCCAACGAGTTAGTTTTGACACTTGTGTCCTTGAATTGATAGATATAGCGCCGGCCAGCGTTCAATTCGATTATACCAGAGCGGGCGCAATTAATGGACCTGAGCCAGCGCGTTCAGTACCTCGACTCGCTCTCGATCGGCGGCGCTCCGATCCACCGAGTTTTGCCAGGAGAACGGGTCCGACTGGCCTTTCCGATCGGCTTCACGCGCCCCCGCGATGGCCGGGTCGCAAACGAGGCGAGGAGCATCGTTGAGCAGCTTCCGGGCGCGCGATGCGGCGCTGCTGTTCGATGAACGAGCCGCTGCATCCTTGAGCATTGCAAGATATTCGTAATCTTCAACACCCTCCCGAATCGCCTCCATCTGTTTGCTCAGCCTGACGGAGTTCTGGCTGAGAAAGAGCGGTGAAAAGAAGCGGGTCTTCAGGGCGGCGGCGCTTTCTGTCGGGAGGGTAGAGTCGGCGAAAGACCAGAAGTACTCCGCGATGGCGCCCTCTCGCCAGCAGATCCACGCCTGGAGACGATAGTACGCGTACGGGTCGACGTTCATGGCCGGGCCTTGAGCGTCGTAGAACGCGATAGTTTGGCCAGCGGCACTTCGGCGCTCAAAGTAACTCTTATAGGCGTCGGCGCCGCGTATATATAGCTGAAGCTGCTCAACAAGCTGCTGCGCCTGGTCCAGGACCGGTTCGGCCTGGCGTGGATCGGAATATAGCGGTTCCTCCATCACAATGACCCCTGTATGCGCTCCATTGATCGCTTTTAACCACGCGCCGAGGCGCGCGGTTTGCTCGGGAGTATGCGGCTCGTCAACCGGCAGCAGCGCCAGCCTGCCGGGCGCGATGCCGAGCGTCTTCGCATGGTTCGCCCAGAACCGGATCCACTCGCCCACCTTTCGATCGAAAAGGGGTGTTCCCAACGGCGATCCACCGAACGAGCTGCCGGAGTCTGGAGCCACGCAGTATTGTGCGGCGTCGGGCCAAAGTTTGATCCATCTGTCAAATTCAGCCGTATCGGGTGGCTGTGTCATCGCCCCATCGGGGCCATAGTCGCCTGATGGCATGACCGTTTTGGTCGCCCACGGCGAGTCGACAAGATGAGATTGCAGCGCTTGAACCAGCGGCGCCCGGTTCTCAGACGTGACACCATAAATACGGGTGTTGTTGGTGTAATCCCATCCACCCAGATGAAGCGTGGTCCGCGTAGGGAAAGAGATCGGATATATATGGAGTCTTATGGGAACCGCTGCGGAGAAACGGACGCCTTCGAGATGGACAGCTCCTGTGTAATCACCCGGAGCGACGCCCACCGGATGAAAGGTGAACCACACCTGCCGGGTGAGGCCTGAAGGCACGTGGATCACGTACGACCCCCTGGTGAGATCAGCTTTCAAAAGCTCCGTCGCCACCGCCGGGCCATTCGGGGAGTCCGTCCATTCCACTTCATAAGGGGTGATATAGGACGGATTCACACCGCCGGGAAGGCCGGTGATCGTGAGCCGGATAATGGCGTCGTTTTGCGCCGCATTACTGACATTGAAAGCGGCTGAGCGATACTCGCCGCCCCGCATCATCTCCATATCAATGGCAGCGCTACCGGTGAGTGGCGGGACCGCGGTAATGGAGAGTGGGTCCCATCGATTGGACTGCCATACCTTGAGATCCGGGGCGCCAGCGGCCTTCCACAGCTTCGCCTGCATCTGAAGAACCCGCGCCTCGTCTGCCGCTGATTCTATCGGACGGACGAATGAATGTCTTGCCTGTGTCTCGGCGGCGGCCGGCTGCCATTGGAACTCATTCAAGGCCTCCGCTACATCCCGTGCGCCAGAGTGGGAAGCCAGCGAATGGGCCTCCGTCCTCACCGAGTCAAGAGCAGTCGTCACGCGCTTCAGCGAATACCACGCTGCCGCGTTGTTGGGGACCGGCGCCCCGGGGTTTGGATCATTAAGCCAGCCGGGATCGCCCCGAAAGACCTGGATCTCATCCGCAGAGATGAGAGGATAGCCGAAAACCACAAAAGAGACATATCGCCCATGTCCCTTCAGAGCGTCGGTCCAATACTCGTACCGGCCATATCCCTGCTCGGGAGGAGCGCCATGCTGGCGGCTTAAAGCGATCAGACTCCCAAGTTCATGAAAGCTGATTCCATCATCACTGGCCAGCACAAAGAGATCACTCGGCCAGTGACCTCCCGCGGATCCCCCCGCAGTATCAAAGGCGGCGCCTCGGATTGGTTGGACGGCGCCAAGATCCAGAGTGATGACCGCGTTCGTGTACTGCCAGCTTACGGCGCCGTTATCGTTCCAGAGCGGGGCGCTCGCTACAAAGCGCCCATCGGTGAGATTCGTCGTATCACCTGGATTGGCTGCCGGCGGATAGTTTGGCGGCGGCGTGAGCGTGTAGGGGCGGTGGAGCGCTATATTCACGAGCGAATCTGGCGGCATATCTCCTTGCGAGGCTGCCGCGAGCGCGCACGAGCGTGTCTGTAAGGCAATCGCAAACGCCAGGATGACCAGCGGAGCCGCCGCGATCCATCGCATCCGGCTAAAGAATGGATGAGTCACCGACGCTCCGGTCGCTATCTCGTCCTGGCGGGTGCGCTTGCTCAACTCCAGCTCCCTCCCGCATATTCGTCAGCTTCGAAGATCAATTCCATGGCGATGAATTTGAACGAGTCAATTTCGACCAGAGAGATGTGTCCCCATCCTTCTAAATCCATCGCACCAGTGTCGCGCCCCATGAGTACCCTACGCCAAAGCCGACGAGCATCAGCAGCTTCCCACGCGAGATCTGTCCACCTTCAAGTGCGTCTCTCAAAGCAATGGGAATACTGGACGATACCGTATTGCCGCAATCGGCCATCGCTACAGAGAACTTCTCTGACGGTATCTTCAGCTTCCGCCGCAGGTGTTCCAGCATGTACACATTCGCCTGGTGGAACACAAAGAGTTCGATCTCATCGGCGGACTTCCCTGCTTTCTCCAGCAAACGCGCCACGATATCTGGAACCACCCGAAGAGTGAAGTCAAAGATCTCGGGGCCGTTCATGTGGAGGAATCGATCCTCGTCAACATCATCCCCGGTCGGCTGGCGTGCTCCGCCGGAGCGCACGATAAGGTTTTCACCACCGGAGCCATCGGTACCGAAGGCAAAGGGGCCGATTGACTCGCCAATATGATCGCCGGCGCCCATCAGCGTCGCCGACGCGGCGTCCCCGAAGAGTGTTTTCACGCTCTTGTCGCCCGGCTCGATGTACTTTGAGTAGGTCTCCGCGGTGATCAGAAGTACGTTGTTGGCCTGACCCGTCTCGATCAGACCTTTCGCCAGACTCAGCCCATATACGTACCCCGAGCAGCCCAGATTGAAGTCGAGGGCCGCCGACGTAGTCGGTATACCGAGGCGCGCCTGCATGAGGCACGCCGTGGTGGGTAACAGATAGTCGGGGCTTTGAGTGCAGAACAGCAGATAGTCAACGTCGTCCGGAGTGCAAGCGCCCGTCCGGAACAGCTTTTCGGCCGCCGCAAAACCGAGATCCGACGCACACTCCCCAACGGCCGCGATATGGCGCTCGCGAATCCCGAGCTTGGACTCGATACGCTGCGCCGTCCACTCCGGAAATTCCGAAGCGAGCGACTCGTTGTCAATAATACTTGATGGCAAATAGTATTCGATCGCTCTGATTTCAGCTCTCATCGCCGCCATCTCCCTGGTCACTTTCCCGACGCGCTACCAAGCGACGCGAGGATAACCCGTCCATCTATCCCTACCAGGGCCTGGCCGCTCACCATTCCCCGGCGCTCCGGATAATCACTCGCTGGTAGGACCAGGGTACCAAAAGCAAAAAATCCCGTCGGCCAATGATCCTTGGTACAGGAAAAGACAGGGTTCCAGTGGTCGCCATCGGCGCTGGCATAGAGAATGGAGTCGCGGGATAGGTTTACGCGGCTCGGCTCGACACAGGTAGCAATGAGCTTCACGTCCCCGAACGTCGAAGCGTACAGAGAACTCCCCTCGATTGGCAGCAATGGTTCTATATGGCCGGTGCGTTTATCCATGCGACAGATAAAGTTCTGCGCGACCTCCGTATCCGTACCATACAGGATGTGGTCTGGCTCGATAAACGCGTTGACCGCGCGCGCCATCTGGCTGCCCCGCACGACCCAGTCCAGCCGCGATAGGTCCTTGGAAAGCACGCCGATCCCGGGCCGCTGATCCACGTCTCCAGCCAGCACCCAGAACCCGTCAAGGTACGAGTCATAGATCACATTGTGGATATGGTTCACCTCATCTGGCTCCAGCGTCCACGCCACTGAGAATGACTTCCCACCGTCATCGGACACAAAGATTCGGCAGCCCGTCTCGCTCTGTGAAAAGGTACCGTACTCACCAAAGAGAATTCTGCCTCTGTCATCAAGACACAGATTGAGCGGTCGCGATCCGCGAGTTAGTCGGAACACGCGCTCCATAGTTGTCTCGCCGGGAGATGCTCGGTAAAGACCGTCCCGGGCCACGGCCACGCGCGAACCGTCGGGAATCACAAGCAGCGCCATAAAGCTGTTACGCGAGAGGCGGGCCGCCAGCGGGTATCTGGCGAGAACCCGCCGCCAGGCCGCGCACGAGGCCACCGCGTTTAGCTGCCACGAGCAGCCCCAATCGATGGAACGATAGATCTGGTAGCCGCATGAGATGTAGAGGTCCCCACTTTGTGTAATGCGGAGTGCCCGGCCGGATCTCTGGCCGAATATACTGAGCTCCCCCAGCGCCATCTCAGGCGGCTCCATCAATCGGCCCCGCGGCCCATGTGCAATAGTACGGATACGGTCGGTCCGTATTCCTGGTCATCAGGAAATCTCGAATCTCTCGAGCATTTGCCCAGTCAATCCGGATGCTTCCGACCTTGCCTTCATGAAGGATGCCCTCACGTAACAGGTCACGGTGGAGCTTCGACAAACAGAGACAGCGCTGAAACTCCCATCGCCGCTGCCTTACCGTCCAATTCTGCCAACTGTCCCCCTGCCGAATCGCGAACGTACGCTCCACGAAAAAGTTTCTCACAGGCCAGCTCTCGTCCCTCACGTCCTCGCCGACATGCATTATTGTAAGATACTTCCAGAGAGGCACTCCCAGGCTGACTACCCTACCGCCGAAATCGCATATACGGTGGTATCCGGAATTCAATCCGTGCGGCAGCGGCTTCTGGTGGTTGAGATTGTCCTTCAGAAGCTCGTCGGAGAGGGGACCCGAGCACGAAAGCGTGTTGATGGGGTGCAAGCTCCGCCGAGATCGAGGACTACGACGGAACAGCTCATTCACCAGCCCCACTCTGCAAGGAGTTCGCGCGGGGTCGTAACGGAACACGGTGCGTACCCGGGCCGGGTCCATGGGGACCGGTTCATTCTTAAAGAGGGGACGTGTCGGCATTACCAGGGTGCCGGTCGCCCCCACCAGCTGCTCCAGGTCCTCGAAGAGACAGGCAGAGACCGACAGCGGATTGTCCGCCATGCCGTCCGCCCCATCTGCGTTCGTTAGCCGCATTCCTCGAACCGAAGAGTGGACCATGACAAGGCCCTCATTGCCAACGCCGATCTCAGCCAATCTCTCGCGCAGCTTCTCGCGGCTGCACACTTGAGGCGCAGGAGGCGGCTGTCGACGGGAATGGTTCCATTGATTCAGGCCGCGCCAGCGGTAATACACCTGTCGAACTGTGATCTCGGCGCCGAGCAGCAGCGCGTCTCGCGGCCTATCTCTGAAGGATCGCCCGGCCGCCGCTACCATTCCTATCCAGCGCCCGAAAGTAACAGTTGTCATCGAGCCGTAAACCCGCCATCTACGACCAGGGTTGACCCCGTGATCCAGCGCCCGGTATCGGACAGCAGGAATGCCGCGCTGTTCGCGACGTCGCGTGGGGTCCCGAAGCCCAGGGGGTGCGCTCGTTCGAGGGCAGTTAGCGCCTCGGCGCCGACAGACCGCTCCGCAGCGTCGGCCATCAACTCCGTGCTTACGTAAGCGGCCGCAATGCAATTTACGCGGATACGCTGACGGGCCAGCTCTATCGCCAGGGACTTAGTGAGAGCAAGCACGGCCCCTTTGCTCGCGGCGTACGCGGCGATGCCCGCGTCGCCTACAAGCGCCCGAACAGAAGCGATGAATACGATACTCCCACCCGCGGCGCCTACGCCCGGCTGGCGGAACGCCTTCGCCAGGAACAGGCTCGCGGTGGCATGGATCGTCATCAGCGACTCGATATGCTCGCGACGCAGGTCCCGCAGCGGAAGCGTGATCTGTGCTCCGGCGGCATGTACCACACCATTCAGCGGTCCAATCCGCGCTGACACGTCCTTCATCCATGCGGGCAGCTCGTCCACAGAAGTCAGATCGAGCGCCTCGATCACGTGACCTTCGCCGGCCAATGAGCGACTCGTTTCTGATAGGCGTTCGATATTGCGCCCAACGAGGACAAGTCTGGCGCCAAGATCTGCCAGCACGATGGAGATCTCGCGCCCCAATCCTGAAGAAGCGCCAGTAACGATCACATTCCGTCCACGTAGATCCATCGGGTTTACAATATCGCCCATCCCGCATCCGCCAGTTTCATTATCCGCGTTCGAGCCGCGGTGATTCTCATTAACGCGAGACCGCATCACCTAAAAGGCACACCAGGTCCTCGACGTTCG
>DASRZA010000491.1:0-17771 GCA_035686845.1 Armatimonadota bacterium
CAGAGCAGCGGGAACCAGGCGGTGGCGTTCGGCCGCGCCAAGATGAAGCGAATCAGCGACAGCAATCCGAAGATTACGTTTGAGGACGTCGCGGGGGTCGATGAAGCAAAACAGGAGCTCTCGGAGATTGTGGAGTTTCTCCGCAACCGCAAGAAATTTGAGGCCCTGGGCGCTAAAGTTCCCAAGGGCGTGCTGCTGCTGGGCCCGCCGGGCTGCGGGAAGACCATGCTCGCCCGCGCCATCGCCGGTGAGGCCGACGTGCCTTTCTGGCATATCAGCGGGTCGGACTTTGTGGAGATGTTCGTGGGTGTGGGCGCCTCCCGTGTACGCGACCTCTTTGAGACGGCGAAGGCCAGCGCTCCCAGCCTGATTTTCATTGACGAGATCGACGCGGTGGGCCGGCAGCGAGGCGCTGGTCTCGGAGGCGGTCACGATGAGCGTGAGCAGACGCTGAACCAGCTCCTCGTGGAGATGGATGGCTTTGACCCCAACAAGGGCGTTATCTTAGTCGCCGCCACCAACCGCCCCGATATTTTGGACCCGGCGCTCACGCGGCCGGGGCGTTTTGACCGGCGAGTTACCGTGGATAATCCCGATGTCAAGGGCCGCGAAGCGATCCTGCTGGTTCATACCAAGGGCAAACCGTTAGCCGACGACGTGAACGCCGCCGTCCTGGCCCGGCGAACGCCTGGCTTCTCAGGCGCTGACCTGGCGAATCTTGTCAATGAAGCCGCGCTCCTGGCCGCGCGTAAGGAGCAGCACCGGATCGAGATGTTCGATTTTGAGGAATCGATCGACCGGGTGCTGGCCGGACCTGAGCGCCGTTCCCGTATTCTCACCGATCAGGAGAAGCTGACCACGGCGGTTCACGAGGCCGGCCATGCGGTGGTTGCACGGATGTGCCCCGGGGCGAACGCAGTCCATAAGGTGAGCATCGTCTCTCGCGGCATGGCTCTCGGTTACACTATTACGCTCGCTACCGAGGATAAGCATAACTACAGCCGGCAGGAGCTCATCGACCGGGTTACCTACGGTCTTGGTGGACGCGCTGCCGAAGAGCTGGTTTTCAACGAGTTCAATACGGGCGCCTATAGCGACCTGGACACCTGCGCCGACATCGCGCGGAGCATGGTTTGCGATTACGGCATGAGTGACCGGCTCGGCCCGGTTGTACTGGGCCGCCGCCATCGCAATCCGTTCCTGGGACGTGATTACATGGAAGACCGGAACTATTCGGAAGATGTCGCCAAGGCGATTGATGACGAAGTTCGGCGCATTATCACCGATTGCTACGACCGGGCGCTGCGGATCGTGAAAGAGTACAAGGCTGCGCTGGATGAGGTGGTGAAGGTCCTGCTGGAACAGGAGACGCTCTCGGGTGAAGAGTTCGCCGCCATCTTTGAAAGAAACCATCCGGCCGGGTCCAAATCTCCGCTTCCGGCCGTCTCTTAAGGACCGGTCGTGGTCCTGTTTGCAGCTCAATGTGGGGATCAAAAGCGATTGACTGACCGAGAAACCCGTCAGTTGAGCCTGTTTGAAACGACTGATGAGCCGGCGCTCGCAGAGACACCGTCTGCGGCGCCGGTGGAGTCTGCGCCCGATCTGCCTCCTTCCCCCGAGGCGCCTCTTCTCCCGGCCCCTCCGCGCGTCGACGGAGGCGCTCCTCGCGAGGGAGATTCGCCGTCCGGCGCCGGCGTGACGCCCGAGAACCGGCCCGCTCAAATTGAGATAGTCCGAACGGCGTGCTTGAAGTGTACGGCATGCGATTTGAGCAGCACGCGGACCCAGGTGGTTTTTGGAGAGGGCAGTATTCAAAGTCCCCTGGTGATCATCGGCGAAGGACCGGGTGAACAGGAAGACGCCACAGGCCGGCCGTTCGTAGGCCGCGCGGGTATGCTGCTGGATCAGGCATTGCGGGAAAACGGGATTCTGCGCCAGCACGTCTGGATCACCAATGTTCTCAAATGTCGCGCCTGCCTGGTGGAGGGGCGACGCAAGCAGAACCGACCCCCGCGAGTGGAGGAGGTGGCTGCCTGCCGGCGCTGGCTTGAACAAGAATTGAAGATACTGTCGCCCCTGGTGATTCTGTGCCTGGGTGGGCCGGCCGCGAGCTGGGTGATCCATCCCGATTTCCGCATCACCAGGGAGCGCGGTCAATGGTTTTCAACGTCCTGGGCATCCATCGCGCTGGCGACGCTGCACCCGGCGTATGTGCTCCGACAGGTAGGAGAAGCGTACGATGCGGCGCGAGCGACGCTGGTACAGGATATCGGCGCCGCCCGTCAGAAGGCCATCGAGCTGAAGAACCTCAAGAACCTCAAGGACCCCAAGAAACGGGCGCCGGCGCTTACATAGGGGCGTCGCGCGCGCCGTCCATTGAAGGCATGGTAGCGGCGACGCATGCGTCGCCCACTGAGACGGGATGAGTATGACTGGTGCGGTAATACGGGCGACTGCGCCCGGGCGGGCGGGCGTGGTCGGCAATCCGACCGACGGTTACGGTGGGTCGGTGATTTCATCGACTATATCAGAGCGCGCATGGTGCGAAATCAGGCCGAGCGCGGCGCTCTCGGTCGATATCGGCGGGGATCACCAGGATGTTCGATCCGAGGCTGATCTGGCATTGAAGGGCGATAACGCCGACGTGGCGCGAGCCGTGATCCGCTATTTCTGGCCGATAGCGCCCGCAGCCATCACCGCGGGGACCGGCATCCCTATCCGGGCGGGACTGTCCGGCTCAACAGCGATATTGACCGCCATCTTCGCGGGCGTGCTCGATCACCTGGATCGCAGCCTGGCGCCTCACGAGATCGCCGAGACCGCGCGTTCCATCGAATACGATCTCCTCAAAATCACCTGTGGCTTTCAGGATCAGCACATGATCGTTTTCGGGGGCGCCAATTATATGGACTTCAGGGGCAAGGCGCCGGGTGATCCTGATCCTCTGCCGTGGGCTGCGATCGAGCCGCTTCCCCTCCACGAAAACCTGGCCCGGGACGGCTGCAAGCTTTTGCTGGGTCACACGGGCGTGCAGCGTATCTCGGGCGCCATTCATAAAGGGCTGCGAGAGCGCTGGATCGAGGGCGATCCGGACGTGGTCGATGGTTACCTTCAGATTGCGACACTGGCGCGAGAAGGGAAGAAGGCTGTTCATCGACGGGACTGGCCGCTGCTCGGCGCGATGATGAATGAAAATCATGCGATTCAGCGCGACCTGGGCGGATCGGGCGAGGCCAACGAGCGATTGATACGCGCGGCGCGTGAGAACGGCGCGCTTGGCGCCAAGCTTGCCGGCGCCGGTGGTGGAGGCACTATTATCGCTCTTTGCAGTGACCCCGATCGAACTGCGGAGGGTCTCAAAGCGGCGGGCGCGGAGCGCGTTTGGGCAGTTGAGCCGTCACAGGGGCTTCAGGTTGAGCGAGTCCTGCACGGATAGCGGCCGGCCGACGCTGAGCACGCTTCATAACCAGTGGGACATGCGCCCCGCGCTTCTTCTGGGAGAGGAGGCGCAGTCTCGCGCTCTCGACCTGACGCCCATTACGCTTGCGGTCACCCACCTGCCGCCCGGGATGGATGGGCTCCGGATCGCGCATGTTACCGACACCCATTTCCGCGCTCCGGGGCCGCTGCTCGATAAAACGGTTGATCTGCTCACAAATGGCCGTCCCGATCTGATTGCGGTGACCGGCGACCTCATCAATTATCCGGCCGGCCCGGAAGTGGGCGCTGCATTTCTTCGCAGGGTGGTCCCGCTCGCGCCAACCTTCGTGGTGCTCGGCAATCATGAGCACAAGCGGAGTCTGAGGCTCACTCCGGTGGCGGAGGTCTACGCGGACGCCGGAGCAATCGTGCTGATGAATGACGCCGTCCGTTGGGAGCATGAGGGAAGCGCGATCTGGATTGCCGGCGTGGACGACCCGTTTGAGATACGCCATGATCTCGAGAGAGCGTTTGCGCCGGTTCCCCCCGGCGCCCCCACAATTCTCCTCGCGCACAGTCCGGCGCCGGCCCGGGCGTTCGCGGCGGCCGGCGCCTCGGTCATTCTCTGCGGGCATACGCATGGCGGCCAGGTCCGGCTGCCATTCATCGGACCTATCCGACTCCATAACCGCATGGAGCGGCGTTTTTGCAGCGGCGTCTTCGGGGCCGAAGAGATTGGGGCCGGACCGTGGGACCCTGATCCTTCGATGGTGGTCTCCCGCGGCGTCGGCGCCCTCCGGCTGCCAATCCGGATCTTCTGTCCCCCGGAGATTCCGCTCATCACACTTCGAAGCGTCTCCTCGATGTACCATCGGGAAAGCTAACGCTCCGAGACGCGCCGTCAACAAGCGCGCTTTTCTCCCCTCTCCTCGCAGGAGAGGGGCGGGGGTGAGGTGGTGGTCACGCCGCCGGCTTCGGCTCCAGCCCGAGCTTGGCGGCGACGTCGTTGCGTACGATGACGGCGTCGGCGCCGAGCGATACCACACTCTGATCGCTGACCTGGATCACCTCGTTCTTCAGCGCGGAGGCGACATGGCCCAGAAAACCGGCTTCGGGCCGCATGCGATAGGCTTCGATCCGGCCGTTAACGCAGTTCACGCTAAAGCCAATCACTTCGCCCACTTTCTGCCCGCTTTCTGTGAGCACCGGTCGATCGGCGAGAGCGGAGTCCAGCCCGCGCATTTCGTCGTCCGGGAGATCCCGATCCAGAACAGCCGCGCTCTGCACGAGCGCAATATCATCGCCAAGCCGGTTAAAATCGGCAAAGCGAATATGTCGCGGCGGTCCGATAGATCCTCCGACCGCCGCTGCAGCCACGGTGCGATCCGCGCGCTGTACGTAAAGCGTCCGGATTGCGCCTAAATGCTTGCCCTCCGCTATCGAGTAGACTGGCATCCCCAACAGATCGTGCGCTCTAAGCGCTGCATTGGACATTTTTCACCCCCTGGATCTGATACCCAATAATGACTGATGATCCTCGCCCACGAAGCTGCCCGACAGCGATCGTCAGAAGAACTCTCGCGGACTTATCAGACCGGCCGCAATATCCCGGATCGCGCCGCGCCGGTTCTTGCCGTGCGGCATGAATTCGATGACCCAGGCGGCGGCTTCAGGCTCTGCGCCGCTCAGCATTACCGCGGCCCAGCGAAGAATATAGGGCAGTTTCCAGTGGTTCATCGGCGCGCACGCCGCGACGAGATCACTTAATACGATGTGACGCATCTCATGGCTCGGAAATACCGCCTGGAAGAGGAGGAGAAGCGCGTCGGCACGCCGGACCGGGAGAGGCTCCACGCGGATGGTTTCTCGAAGTTTCGTAACCGCCGGAGCGAGGCGAGCATCTTCGCGCTGCGCCAGCGCGTGAATCGGCCAGGCGGCGACCGAGACGATCCGATTCGGCGACACCTGCAAGTAGGCGGCGTCGAAAGCCTGATTAATGATGGCCCGGAACGTCTCTCGATCCGCGGTGTGCCAGGCGACTTTGGCGAGCGCCTGGCAGCGATACCACGGATCCGGAATCTGTAGCGCGGCTTGGAGCGCCTCGGCAAGATCGCTCTCGCATAACTGCCACACCCGATCCCGCGCCATCGCGTTCGACCCAATTACTTACTTCCCTCCGACCGGGACACTCGTTGAGATTTTGTCGCCGGCTGCTGTGACGGCCTGGATCTCAATCGTGTGCGCTCCGGGGGGGAGGGGGTCAGTGGAAACTTTGAAGTGAGCCAGGCTTGAATCGAATATACCCGAGACCGGCGCCGCTGAAAACCAGGCGCCTTTGTCGATGCGATAGCTGACCGAGACGACCGGGCTGCCCTGTCCGTTCGCGACGCCGTCGATCTCGGCGGATCGGCTGGACGTCAACTGCACCGCCTTGTCGGCCACGGTGATCTGCGGATGAGTGTTCACTACGAGCGGATCGACGATGGCCGAAGCCTGCAGCGGGTCGGTCGGATTGCTGCGGCGGTCGCTAACCGTTACTTTCAGCAGATAGGCGCCGTCCTTGAGGGATCTGGTGTCCCATTGATAGGAGTTGGCCGCCAGATACGCTGGCGCCGCTTTGCCATCTTTATCGAGCAGTGATGGCGCCTTCCAGGTTGCTCCACCATCCGCTGAGTACTGGACGTGGTACAACAGCGCGTCATTGTCAGGATCCTGACCCTGCCATTCCAAGGTAACCTTACCGTGAAGCGAGCTGCCGGTGACCGGCGTGGTAATGGTCAGCGAAGGCGGGCGATTATCCGGCAGATAAGTCAGAGATAAGCTGCGAACTATGGGCGATTTGCCCGCGGCCGATGGCGTGAGATGCGCCCTGATCTGAATGTAACGCGCGGATGGGCTTTCGACGGCCGCTCCATCTGGGCCGGTCGCAGCGGCCGTCCAGCCGCTCCAGCTTGCGTCCGGGAGGCTGTTGTTGCCGGTGCGGGTCTCGAAGCTAATAGCGGCCCCATCCGGCAGTGAGCCATCCCATCGAATGTGACCCCAATGAGCCGGCGCCCCGGCGTCGTGCGCCTCGGTCCGGTATGTGCTGTCGGTTGGATCAGGTTGGGCCACGTACACCGCCGCGATATTGCCCGTGCCGACCACCAGGCGGTTTTTTGAGGCAGGCGCCACGCAAAGCAGCTCCTGCTCGTCCTGGTTCTCGACCTTTCGAACCTCGTTGGAGGGAAGGATCTGGTAGATTGCGGCGCCCGAGACGGCGTATACGTCGTCCCCCTGACGCGTCATGTCATGCACCGGCGTTTTGGTCGTCACTACCGTAACGGGGTCCGCCTGGCCGGGATGGAACCGCACAATGATCCCCTTGGGCGCCGTTCCTGCCAGCAAGTCGCCATCCGGCATTGCCGCGAGCGCGCTGATCGAGGTATCACTGCTATCCCAGATCGTCGTGTAATGCCCATCGGGGGAGATACGATAGACCAGACCTGATGGGGACGTGCCGGCGATCAGATCGCCGTCGGGCGTCATCGCGAGTGCGCAGATATGCGATTCATCTGACTGGAACCAGCGAGTACCGCTGCCGGCCGGGTTGATCCTATAGATAGCGCCGCCGTTAGTTCCGGCGAAAACGTTCCCGGATTTGTCTACCGCCAGCGAGAGCACATAATTCTTTCCGGTCTTGAAGAATGGCTTCGCCGGCACAGCGGAATCGCCTGGTGATACCCGGTACACGTAACCGTTCGGAGCGGTGCCCGCGTAGACCGTGCCGTCCGGCGCTGCGGCCAATGACAGCACGTCCAGTTCGGGAGTTTGCAGCGCCAGTGTCAACTGCCCGGTATCGTTCATGAGATAGACGCGCCCGCTATTGCCGGTCGCTAAATAGACGCTGCCTTTGCCGTTAGGAAGGGCGGCCCAGATATAATCGTCGCGATCAAGATTGCGCAGGTGGCTGAGCCGAGGAGCGATGGCGAGGTCGCCCAGGGAGCCTACCGCGACTCCGGCGCCCTCCCCGGCGCCGAATTCCACCGGCGTGCGCAGCGTCCATGCCTGAAGCTTCTTCTCGATGGTGTCGCTTGCGCCATCCGAGGCGGCGGTGGTCGTGACGATTGGTTTGGAAACATTCATGCTTCCGGACGTTTTCGCCTTCGGAGCGGCCGGCGCCGCCGGAATCGCGCCGCCCGGCGGAACGATTACATCGCCGCCATTATCCGAGGGATCGCTGTCCGACGGATTATCGTTTGAAGGATCATTGGCCGACGGATCATTGGCCGACGGATCGCCGCCAGGGGGATCGTCGTCCGCCGGCCGGGCTGTAGTCGTCCGCGTCTCCGAGGCGGATGCGTCGGACATAGCGATTTGAGAACCGCCGCGGGTATCAACCGGCAGGGCGTGGAGCGCTTTGGGAACCAGCGGCTTCGGGTGGAGCACCGGAGTGGGGTTCTTCGACGTTCCTACTGACTGGCCGCCATCCTCTTTTCGCTGGATTGTGATCGCCACTCCCTGCGCGCCGAGAACAATGCTGCTCATGGGATGAATGGTCTTCGCCTCATCCGGAAGCGGGAACGTTCCCGTTGCGCGAGGCGATTTAAGCACCGCCGAAAGCGCCGGAGGAAGATTGTAGAGCCGCTGGCCATTCACATTAAGGGAAGGTGACGCCAACTGGACCACTCGGGCCACGAGGTCGTTGTTCTTCTCGGTTTTAAGGAATCGGGCGATCATGTCGTGCAGGTTCGCGGCCGGCTCGCTCGCAGCTCGATTGCCGCCGCCAAATATGATTGTGATGCCGCCTCCGGCGGATGGGGGACTCGGGAGCGGGCTCAGCATTCCTCCCGAAACCATAAGCGTCGCAGGGCCATTGGCGGCGTCGGAGGGAATCCGGACATCCATCGGAACCGTGTAGGGTTCGCCCTTCCAGGGGCGCAGCGTGACATCGACGTGCTCGATATCCCCGGGCGCAACCTTGCTCTTATCGACAACGATCCGGGCGATACTGTCCATTCGACGGCCGGGATGAATATGGATTGAGACCTTGATTCCGTCCAGTGAGGCCGCCTGGAACGGGTTGCTCTGCAGGATGTCGAGAATGTGGTCCATGTCCGCGAGGCAGGGGAGAACCACCGCGTCGGGACTGAAGTAGTCGAAGTAGGTGTTGGAGCGTACGATGGCAGGCATCCCGGCCGGGTCAACCTCAACACGCACGTCGGCCATCGAGTCGCCTGGGTAACTTCGGACCTCAGAAACGGCCTCCGAAGCGGCCATGTCGGCGACAACGCCGGTCCAGAGCGGGTGATCGGCGCACTGAATATGGAACGTTTTTGCCTTCCCGGTTTGCTCGTCGCTGACGTTGATCGTGAGCGGCACCGTGCGCGCCGTCTTATGGATCTCGCCCATCACCGACCAGGGCCGGTCCTGCACCAGTGACCCGATTAACTTGCCGGCCTCGCACAACTTCTCTGAGCGTGGATAGGCCGAGAAAACGTCGTTCACATAGCATCGCCCGAGCGGAAAATCAATGGGACCGAGCTGTTCCAACGGGTGCCCGAACGCGAGAATCTGGTTGCCGCGGCGATAGGTCACAGTGCCATAACCACCGAGCTGAATGTCGCCTGTGCAGAAGAAGACCCCCATCATCGATCCGGGCTCAAGCGGCGCGTTAGCGGCGCCAGCCGGGGCGGATCCGCCGCCGATGCCGGCTGCGACGGTGAGCCCGAAAGGCGCCACCACCCGGTTGAGACGATCAACAAACTGAGGACTCAAACCGCTCGAGTAGATCGGCGTCAACAGCGGGCGAACGGCGAAAGGCGATTCATCCGGCGTTCCCAAAGACGCCGCCAAAGGCGAAGGATAAGCGAGGCCGGCTTCTTCAGCGGCTTCCGCAAACCGCTGCTGCCATGAGGGCTCATTGGCTGCGCCGCCCACGAGCGACGATTGAAACCCCTCGCTTGCGAACTTGAGAGGCTGTCGGCTCCAGGGAACCGCCGAAAACTCGGGCTTTGTGGGGAGCCGCGGATTGAAGGAATCTTCCATGTACTTGATGGGTGTTACCATCGCCACCGGTTCTTTGGGCCACTCGTAACCCATAGAAACCGCGCCGGCGAGCTTACCCTTCAGATAGACCGGGCTTCCACTCATCCCGGCGATAATGTTGGCGCCTCGCTCGGTGATCGGGCCGCCACTCATCCGGATGAGAATCATATCCTTGCCCATGTACATTTTGTGCAGGATTGAAACGACGGTCACGTGGAAGCGAGAAATCGTGGTTCCGTGGAAAACGGTCAGCCCGTAACCTTCCATACCCGCATGGATTTCACTCAGCGGCGTGATCTGATCCCGCGGAATCAGATCATAACCCGTGTTATGCGCGGCGCGGCCCGCGTTATGGACGCTCGAATGCGTCGCGGATACGGCTCGTCGGCTAACGGCCGGCGCTGGCTTGTGATGGGCTGGCGCGGCCCACGCGGCGGAGAAAGCGCCAACCGCGAGCGAGGCCGCGGCGGCGATAAGGTACGAGGGTCTGATCATGCGGCGGATCCTTATCACTTCAGAGTTTCGACGGATCGGAATCGCTTCGGGGCGACGTCCCGATTTCCTTATTATACAGTAATGGCTGAAAATTGCTAGAACATTAACATTTCGCGGATAGCCCACGTTGTTTATGACAAGCACTCGCTCATGTCGGTTTCCGGTGATTAGACGCAGTTTTGGAGCGGGAGTCACGCGGTGACGCCCATTGCCGCAGCGAATCAAAGATTCCCGAGGCGGCTTCCGCAAGCGCCAATCCAGCGCTCCGGCTCCCGCCGCACGTGCCGGTTTTCTCCCGGCATCGCCATCTTACGACGGGCAGCGAGATCGAGGCGAGGCAGCATCCCGTTCATCGCGGTGAACAAACTCGGCAACCCTCGCCTGCCGTCCTACCGGGCGAGTTCGCATCCCCGCGACGATGACGATCCCGCAGCCTTCCTCCTCCGCAGGGTGGGGACTGATTGCCAACTTTGCGTAAACCCAACCCCACCGGTATAATGACGCTGAGGTCCTCGACTTGCCCACAGTTCATCGACAGGACGGATTCGAGGTAATGATACATACGGACGACCACGAGCCGGAACACGTCCACGTCTACAAGGATAACGGCTTTGTCAAGATCGGTATCGCGCCGGAATCGGCCGAAATCCTCGTAGCGAAAGGGCTGAAGCCGGCAGAGATAAAGAAGGCAAGAGAGATCGTTACACAGCACCGGGACATGCTTTTAGAGGAATGGGAGCGCATCCATGGCGATAACTAAGGGGAAGGACATAGACACGCAGATCGCCGCCGCGCTCGATGCCGGCGAACTCGCGGACCGGACTGAGCCGCGGGCGGTTTCCGCTCACTATGACGCCCGGAAGGATCGTCTTGTGGTGAGACTGCGTAATGACGTTGAGTTGGCAGTGCCTCGTAGGTTATTGCAGGGTCTCCAGGGAGCCACCGAGCGCCAACTCAGGGACATCAGAATCTTAGGCGACGGGTACGCTCTTAGATGGGACAGCCTCGATGCGGACTTCACTGTGCCGGGCCTTGCGAATAGCATTTTTGGCACTCGCGCGTGGATGGCTCGGATCTCCGGTGGTACCCGGGGCGGATCAAAGGCTGCCGCGGCGCATGCCAACGGCCTCACAGATAGTCGTCCACGAAAGAACTCCTCAACAAAAGATTCTCATCAACTTTGAGTAGTTAGCCGATGATTCGGTTTGAAGGAATCGGTGTGTCCGTACGGGAAGATACGATCAAAGCGCCGGAGTAGGCGGGCGGCCCGTGGTCCGCGCTCTCATTCGGCGGAAAGTTGGAGGACCTTATGAGTCCCACAGATACGGAATCCGGTCGTGTTTCCGAGACGCCGGTTGAGCCGAAGTATACCACGCCGATCCGGCGTCGAAACGCCGGCCTTTTCTTTTTTGTGACCATCGCGCTGCTGGCGTTTGCCGTCTGGATGATCTTCCTGATGTTCAATGAATTCGGGAAACCGATTGGATTTATCCGGTAACACGGCGCGGTTTGCGCAGGAACAACCGGTAAGAAGGCCCGATTTAGACAGGAACAACCTGGAGCAGATCGAACCAGGCGGTTCCGGCGCCGATGAGCTCAAGATTAAGATAGCCTCGCTTCGCAGTCTGCTGGGAAGCGCCGGTGAACGAGAATTCTTTCCAATCGGTGGTCAGGTTGAACTGCTGGCTGCCGACCGGCCCGAGCGAGAGCGAAAACGGCAGCGCGGCGGTGTCCGCCCGCGCCCAGATGGAGACCCGGTAGCTCTTTCCGGCGGTCACCGCGACCGGGTACGGCGCCACGCGGATTCCCTTTCCCGCTGTGGGTGTAATCAATCGCAGCGAGTGCCGGCCATGACGGGCTGTCCGGCTGTCCAGAAAGTAGGTGCTGGCCGCGTCTGCGCCGCCGCTCACGTAGCAGCCGGACGGCGTCCCGACGTTGGCCCACTCTTCAAAACTCGGATTGATTGTCAGGTTTCTCGGATCAACGCTGATGTCTTCAACGGGCGCCGGTCCCGCCGGGATGTTGTAAACCCGGGTTGACATGGCGTCGATCATCTCTTCGATGTGACCGTTCTGAACCGCTGCCTGCCGGTTTTCGAACGGAAGGTCCGCACTGCCGGTAAAACTGACGCCGGCCAGTTGGAGCTGGAATGTCATTGGGGCGCCCGTTGGATTGACTGCCACCGCGGTGATAAGGCCGCTGCGCTGCCATGCCGCTGCGTGAATGGCAGCCGGGGTGGCTGTTATAGCCGGCCGGGCCTCGGGAGAGAGAATGGCCGCGGAAAGCTCAGCCGCTTCGAGCGCGAGTTTGCGGCATTCATTCCAGAGCACGGGCGACTTGGGATCATGGTTGGGCGGCCGGCGAATGAAATACTGGATTCCGGTGGCGCCATGTACGAGCGCCAGGTAGGTCATGACGCGCTCTTCCGACGCCGTTGGCTCACGTGCCCACCATTCTCCGCCGCCAAACGCCTGCGGCACAATCCAGAGCGGCAGCCGGGCAGGCGCGCCGGCGATGAGCCGCTGCGCCCAGTCGCTTACGAGCGTTACCGGTGAATTTGGGATCGGGTAGGGATCGGCCATGATGATATCCATCGCCGGGGCATAGGCGACCGCCGCCCCTGGATCATTGAGCACGATCAAGACCGGGTGATATGGATCCAGTTGTTTGATGAGCTTATAACTCTCGATGAGCGGCTCGGGCGGAATCCCACCACCATTCGGCTCATCGGCCGTATACCAGGCGAGCAGCGCCGGATGACCGCGAAACGCCTCGACCACCGACTGCAGCTTGCCCAGCTTATCGGGCGAGGACGGGAGTCGGGATAGCCGGCGCACGTCGAACACGAATTTCATCCCGACCGCCGCTGTCCGGTCCATCACGGCGCGAATCGCCGAAACATCGTCGGGCGTGGGACCGTTCGCGCTGTTCTGGTACGGCGCCAGGTGGGAGAATCCCTGTACCACTTCCTGGTCTGGCAGCGAACCGGGCGGAAAATGGCAGTAGAAACCGAATGGCAGAAACGGCAAGCCGCCAACGATAAGCCCGCGGCTCACCACGTCGATCTTCACTTCGTTTGGCGCTGGAGGGAGCTTTGTTATTTCCACGGTCGCCGTCGCCACCGTTTGACCACCCGCTGAGAGCGTTCCGGTCACACTGCTGGGTCCGTTCGGCAGCCCCGCCATCGAGAATGGCATCGCCATCGGCGATCCGGCCGTGATGGCCCGAGCTGGAATGAGCGGCTGACCGTTGAGCTCAAATCGGACGGTGAGACCGGCGGCGTCCGGGGCCACCGCCGTGACAAGCAAAATCCCCTCTGTCTCGGAAGTATAGGGGATGCGCCCGGGCAGGGCTGTGAGCGTCGATGGGGCCGCGGTTTCAGCCTTCACGGGAGTGACACCTGTTCCCAACCCCAGCGCCGCGACCGCAGAAACCTTCACGAAACTGCGTCGAGTGATGCCTCGTTTCATCAGCCCCTCAACTTCACCGGGTCGGTGACGATGGGGGGTAAAGGATGGGGTCGGACGAGGACGCCGCCCTGTTCATAGGAATCCATGATGGCGAAGGTATACTCCAACGCCGCCAACGCGTCCCGACCGGAGGCGCGGAGATCGTTCAGGGGAACCCTGTTGGTGACATCTTCGAGAAAGGCGTGAATCCGGCGTGGGAACGTCTGGCCAAAGTCGATGGTTCCTGATTCCGTGACGACCGGGGCCTCGGGCGCGTCCGGGGCGTACTGGGCGGGCAATCCGGGGCCACGCTTATCCGGCGCCTTCCAATAGCTCACCTTCTCGATGCAATTCTCGATACAGAAGGTGCCGCTCGTGCCGGCGACTTCCACGCTCCACCAACCGCCCAACCCATACGAGGCGTCGCCGCGCTGGCTGAGCAGGTAACCGACGGCGTCGTTCGCAAACTTGAGATGAACGCTGGCGGTGGAGATGAGCGCGTCCCCCGCCGCCTTCCGGAAGCCCGGGCGGTTCAAAAACGCCTGCACGTGAGTCACGTCGCCGCAGAAATGGCGCATGACGCTTAAGGGGTGCGACAGGAACGCCTTCAAGTGAAAATAGGGGAACCCAGCCACCTTCGGGGATCGCGGCGCCTGGTAATTCGCCGGCGCTCCGCCCTGAAACCCCATCTTGCAAAGACAGTAAATCAGCTCGCCGACTCCGCCCGAATCCATGTATTCTCGGGCTTTGTCAGCCGGCGGCGTGAAATAATGATTCAGATTGCAGCCCAGGTAAACGCGCTGCTCGTCTGCCAGCGCCACCATCTGGCGCGCCTCGTGAATATCACTGGAGAGCGGTTTCTCTACGAGGACGTTCTTGCCGGCGTCGAGCGCTTCCATGGCGGGCTCAAAATGCCAGCTTCCGTTCTCCAGTCCGCCGGTGCACACGTCTACAATATCGAGATCCGGCTCGTTTCTGAGCATCTCGTCGACGCTGCCGTAAGCCCGTGCTCCATGCTTCTCGGCCGCCTTTTCCGCTCGCTCCTTCACGCTATCGCAGGTCGCGACGAGCTCGGCCATCGGATCCTTTGAATGCGCGTCCGCATGGGTGTTACCGATTCCATTTAGCCCCACAATGCCCACTTTTAACGCCATAATTCAGTCCTCCCGACCCTGGCCCCGCGCGGGCCCCCTGACCCCCGATAACGGGGGAAGTGTCGGCCCCCTGACCCCCGATAACGGGGGAACTGTATGCCCCCTGGCCCCCGAAAACGGGGGAACTGTATGCCCCCTGACCCCGCGCGGGCCCCCTGGCCCCCGATAACGGGGGAAGTGTATGCCCCCTGGCCCCGCGCGGCCCCCTGACCCCCGATAACGGGGGAACTGTATGCCCCCTAACCCCCGATAACGGGGGAACTGTATGCCCCCTGACCCCCGATAACGGGGGAACTGTATGCCCCCTGGCCCCGCGCGGGCCCCCTGGCCCCCGATAACGGGGGAAGTGTCGGCCCCCTGACTCCGCGCTGGCCCCCCAACCCCCGATAACGGGGGAACTGTATGCCCCCTGGCCCCCGATAACGGGGGAACTGTATGCCCCTTGCCCCCGCACAGGCAGGGACGCCTGCGCCACCGGGAATTTGGCTTCTACAAGTGCGCCGCCAGCATTTTCTCAGTTACGCTAAATGGCGCCGATTTCCTGCCGGGAATCCGTAAATCACGCGCGTGTCAGCATCAGTGCGATTTCTCCCTGGTACGGTGGTCGGAGGGTGAGGTCGCCGCCCGCGTGCGAAACGTCGGGATCGCTTGTTGTCACGCCCGAAACCGGGTTCACCCATTCCACGTGATACTTTCCGGCGGGAACATTCATCATCACCAGAGGTGAGCTGGCTCCCCGTTGAAAGTAGATGGCGTAGGTAGTTCCGGGTTCGGCGAGAGCCTGGTATTCGGGCGCGCCGGACCGGATAAGATCGGCGGCCGGACGCATCCGGTCAAAGGGTAACCGGTCGATAAAGCCTTTCAGGGTTTTCAGCTCGGCGCGCAGCTTTGGACCGCCTCCTCCCGGAGTCGGATCGGTGACGATGGCCGTGCCATCCGGATGATCGGTCGTAAATGAGTAATCGAGGTTGTTGTAGAGCGCGCCCCCCGCAAGGATAAACTCCCAGGCGTCCGTGCGATACGGATCGTCGTGGACGCCGCGAAAACCAGTCTCATCGAACCCGATGACCCGGTTCAGCCCGTAGTTCTCAGCCACCGCGGTCGGCGGCGAGGCGTAATGAAAGTTCAAAATCGAGACGTTCGGATCCGGATTTTCCACTCTGGCGGACTGATTCGCGATATTTTGCGCAATCAGATGACGCCTCCCGGACCCGGCTTCAGCCGCTGCAATCGTGGCGGCGATATGGCGCTGCCAATCCAGCGTCACGCCCCCGAAATACGGCTCATTACAGATCTCGAAAACGACGTTATCAAAATCCCGGAGCTCCTCCACGATCTTACGTGTCATGCTGTCTTGTGCCCTCGTGAGATCCGGATGCGCCAGCGTGTACACCTCCTTGGAAGCGCAGTTGCCGACGCCGTTGATGTTGTTGGCGGCGTTCATCGGACTTAGCTTCCACATGCTGTCGTTATAGAACGGGCAAAAGAGGGAGACTTCCACGACGATGCCATGCCGGCCAGCCTCGGCGCAGAAACTCTTCAACCGCTGGAAATAGGCGTCATCCCAGCGGTTGAGGTCGAACCGGTTACCGCCGTTGGCATATCCGGGCGTCTGACTCCGCTCCCAGGGGCAGATAAACCGATCAGGCTCAGGCGCCAGGGTGTTGTTCTTGATGTTGAACGCGGCCGGGTCTTCGCAATAGGCGCCGGTGAACACGCGGGTGTAGTTCATCCCGTCGTGAGCGAGCGTGTTTAGATACGTCTTCTCATCGAAATCGAGGTTCAGGACCGCGCCGTAATGTTCGGCGGATGAGATGAGAATGGTGGGACGGCCGCGAAACAGGTAGTAATGCGGATTGCGCGGGTCGAGCGAGATGGCCGGGTTCTTTTCGTGATTCATACTTCCCCCGTTCCTGTTTGGATTGACGGCCGCATGAGCCTGGTTTTTCGCAGCGCCTCCAATGACCAGGAGAAGCGCTGCCGCGAACGCGGCCCCTGCGACGACCGGGAGCGTGCGCCAGGGACGACCGCGCCTGTCACACATGAATCCTTCGCCCCTCCCGCGCGCTGGTGTATGCCGCCAGGCACATCTCGACGCTGACCTTGCCATCGCGGGCGTTCACGGTGGGGGGCGCGCCGGCTTTGAGCTGATCGATCCAGGGACGAGGGACGGCAGCGATTCGTTCGCCGTGACCGGCGGGAATTGGCAGCGCAATCTCCTCCCACCGGGCCGGCTGTCCTTTCCGATAGAGCTTGAGAGGAGCGGCGCCGGGTGGAGCGAACCCGGTGGAGACGCCGTCGTCCCAGTTCTGAATCAGGACTCCCTGGTCACCATAGATTTCGGTTGTGTTCTCGCCCGCGAGTGTGACCGAGGCGTTCATCAGCACTGCGGCGGCGCCGCCTTCGAAGCGATAGATGGCGATGCCGGTATCGTCCGGCGCGATGTTGGTGAGGATGTTATCGATCTCGGCCATGACGCTAACCGGCTTGCCGAGGAACCAGTAGAGCAAATCGGCGGCGTGAACGGCGTCGTCGAAGAACATGCCCACGTTGGCGACCGGGTCAATATGCCAGGCGGCGGAGCTGCGGGGCAGATCGGGGTTAAAGAGGAAATTGATGCAATGGCGCCGCCGCATCATCCCTATTTTGCCCAGCGTGCCATCGTCGATCAGCTCTTTCATCTTCTGGTTGGATGGATCGCAGCGCATCTGAAACGCCATTTGCAGGGTGATACGGGACCGATCAACGGCTTCAATGATCCGGTCGCAATCGGCGAGCGTGGTCGCCATCGGCTTCTGGAGCAGGATATGCTTGCCGGCTGCGGCTGCGGCTTCCACGACGCCGGCGTGCCGGTTGGTCTCGCACGTCACGATGACGGCGTCGATATCGTTGCGGGCGAGGAGGTGTTCCAGATGAGGCTCGAACTCCAGGCCGAATTGATTGGCGCCGGCCTTACCGCGGTCGGCGTCATGATCCCAGCCGGCGACCAGGCGGACATCATCAAAGGTTTTCATCCGGTTGAGGTACGCCCCACCGTGTCCATGCGCAAAACCCAGTATCGCCACGCCTATGGATGACATTTCTTCGTCTCCTTCAATCTGCTTCGGTCACCGTTCGTCCACACCTATGATAGCCAGATCCTGCCGGTGATATGAAAGCATCGGCAGCAGGGCCTCCGGCGCCGCGCTGGCCCCCTGACCCCCGCGTTGGCCCCCTGACCCCCAATAAT
>DASRZA010000492.1:0-6470 GCA_035686845.1 Armatimonadota bacterium
AAACGGGACGGGAGCAACATTGCCAGCGTGCTTTAGCGGATGCAAACAAACGCGCCTGAGGCGAAAGTGCGCGTAGAAGAGTTCCTCTCAAAGATAACGCCCAACATCAAAGGAGTCAGCGTACGCTCGGCCCTTTCAAAAGAGGCCCTGGAGTTCCGTCAATCCACCAGGGGATCTTCGGGCGCCTGGCGCTTCCTGGCGGCCAATATGTCGGATGGTACGCTGCGGGCGCTGGGTATACTGGTCGCCCTTTTTCAGTGTGCCGCCATGGGAGAAAATCCCACGCCACTGATCGGCATCGAGGAGCCAGAGACCGCCCTGCATCCCGCCGCTGCCGGAATACTGCGTGATGCGCTGAGGGCCGCGGCGCGACATACGCAGATTCTCATCGCCAGCCACAGCCCGGAATTGCTGGACGACAAAAGCATCAGCGATAAATCCATACGCGTTGTTTCCAACGAGGATGGAATCACGACTATTGCGCCAGTAGACGAAGCCAGTCGCGCCTCAATCCGCGAATCACTTTACACCGCGGGCGAGCTGCTGCGTATGGACCAGTTGGAGCCCGATGCGAAGAATGTACAAGAGCAAACGTCGCGTCAGCTCGATCTGTTCGCGAAGATCGCTTCTTAAGGATGTCGAAGATCGTGTGCATTGTGGAGGGGCACGGAGAGGTTGAGGCGGTACCGGTGCTGATCAATAGAATCGCGCGCGAGCAGGATACGCCCTTGTATCCTGAGGCTCTGCGCCCAATCCGGGTTTCCGCGACCGCGTTCTTGAAGGAAAACGAGATGGAGCGAACGCTTCAACTGGCGGCGCTCAAACTGGGCGGCAGCGGGGCGATATTTATCCTATTGGATTGCGATGACGGATGCCCGGCGAGGTTGGGCTCGGAACTTCTTGCGAGAGCACGAGCTTCGCGCCCAGATCATCCGATCGCGTTAGTTCTCGCGCGCGGTCTGGAACAAGGACTCTCCGAAATCCTGTGGAATCCGTTCCTCAACGGGTTGAACTTGGTTGGAGAGGACGCGAAGAATTATGGATGAGGGCGTGGGCGGGCGGCGGCGGTTCTTGAAGGGCGCGGCGATGGCGGCGGGCGGCGGTTTGCTGACCGGCTCTATCTCCGGGGCGGCGCCGGCGGCCGGCGCCCCGGCGATTCCCCCAGGCGCCGAGACGGTCTTCGACGTGAAGCGATTTGGGGCTGTCGGGGATGGCAAGGCCGATGATACCGGCGCAATACAACGAGCTCTGGATGAAGCCGGGTTGGCCGGCGGAATCGTCTTTCTGCCGGGCGGAAAATACCTGGCGCCTGGGAATCTCTCCATACCGCCAAGTGTTTGCCTGCAGGGGGTTTTTCAGTCGCCGCCCCGGAGCGGCGTGGATGGTGGGGGTTCGATCCTGCTGGCGACCGCGGGCAAGGGTCTTGAAACCGGGCCACCTTTTATCCTCCTTCATACCAACAGCACCGTGCGCGGGCTTGCGGTCTTCTATCCGGACCAGGGCGGCCCGGTGTACCCCTACCCGCCCACCATCCAGGGAATCGGCGACGATTGCTCCGTGGTTGACGTTCTGCTGATGAATCCCTATTACGGCGTTGACTTCGGCACTCATCCGTGTGGACGGCACTGGATCAAATCGCTTTACATGCAGGCGATTCGCCGCGGCGTCTACGTCGCCGAATGCTTCGACGTAGGGCGTATTGAAGATGTCCACGTCTGGCCGTTCTGGCGCATTGGCGATAAGAAGGTAGATGCGATTACCTCGCATCAGGGTGAAGCGTTTGTGCTGGCGCGAACCGATTGGGAATATATGATCAACTGCTTCTGCATTAACTACGCGGTAGGGTACCGATTTACCACGTCGGCGTCCGGACCCGGCAACGTTGTTCTTACCCAATGTGGATCGGATGAAGGTCCCGTCTCGACTTCGGTGCTCGTAGAGGCATCGCAGGGCCATGCCGGCATCTCATTCGTTAACGGCCAGTTCATGGGGCAGCGGCACGTCGACGTGCGCCCAACGAACACCGGGCCGGTAAAATTTACGGCATGCGGATTCTGGGGAATGAATGGGATCACGGGCTCCATGGCCCGGCTGCAGGGAAAGGGGCAGGTGAGCTTTCAAAACTGCCACTTCACCGGATGGGCGCAGGCCGGCGATTCGCAGGCGCCCGCTATCAGCGCCGAGAACGGAGGTTTGTCCATGGTCGGCTGCGACTTCATGGATGCAGGCAAGAATCAGGTTTCGCTGGCGTCCGGAGTCGAAGCCGCCGCGATCATCGGGTGCCGTCTACGCGGCGGCGCTAAGATCCATAATTCAAGTAAGGGAACGGTGGAGACCATCGGCAACGTTTGAAGCCTTACCGGAGGGAGTCTGTTCAATGACTCGTTGCGCGATAAAGTGGTAAAATAATTTGTAACGTTGAGCAATCCTCCGGCGTCGTAGAATCGGGAAAGGAGCCTCCAGGTGAAGGATCGAGTGATATAATGGCGCGGCAAACGAAAGAGATCGTCTCCGCCCTCGCGCTTCTACTACTCTCCGGGAGCCTGGCGGCGGCTGTGGTCGAGCATCACGCGGAGCGCGTGACTCCTCCTTATCATTCGATCGCCGTCTCTCTGAATCGTCGGGCGCCGGAGCAGCGGCCTGCCGCAAAAACACCGATCAGGATCGCCTCACGGGCGCTTTCCGCCACACCGGATTCGGTGATGAAAGCCGGCGCAGCCAGTGCGGCGCTTACTCTCAAGAGTCGGTTCGTCGTGCAAATCTGGCCGATTTTGAAAGCGGCCGATCACAATTGTGTCGGCTGTCACGGCGCAAGCAATCCCTCATCCCTCCATTTCACTTCCAGCGCGGCGGACAATTACCAGTCTCTGCTGGATCACGGCTACTTAAGCCCCACGAATCCAACGGGAATTCTCACCCGCGTCAGCGCTAAGTCGAAGGATCTTCTGATGCCGCCGGCTCCGGAGAAGCCGCTCTCGGCCGCTGAGATCCGGACGATTCAAACTTTTGAGAACGATTTGGAAGCGGTTCGCAAGGCCAGTGGCGGCGCATCGATGGACGAACGCTTCCCGGCGGCGCTGCTCACCCCATATCATGGCAAGCGCTATAGCGGCGGTCCCGACAATACGTTCCTGACCTACTTTCAGCTCAAAGGCAAAATCCAGTCCATCTTCGGGGATAACTGGCAGCGAAACGGCGACGACCTCTTCGAGCGTTACATCGATCTTTTCGGTGGGGCCGATTTCCACCTGCGCTTCCATGAGTCATCGCAGCCGACGGCTGAATACCTCGCCGGTGTGGATCTGCTCTCCCGCGACGTCGCTTCGCGCAGCTACCTGACAGCGTCGGGTCCCTTTGCCGGTTGGCCCGAGGCGGTTCCGGCGCCCCGATCGGCCCAGCCGTCGACGCTCTACCGCCATCTGATTAGCCAGCTATTTGAGCGGGTAGTTTTCCGACCGCCGAGCGATTCGGAGATTCAATCATCCTACCGGTTGATGCAGGGTATCTATAAAGCCGCGCCGAAACTGGCCGCGCGCCCGGACTCGCTCAATTTCACGCTTACCGTTACCGATCCGAATGGACTCGCCACCAGCCAAAATTTTACCATTCCGGTTTCCACCGAGCCGTATGGCGAGTACCAGCAGTATGTGGATGAAACGGCGGTTCCCGCCGGTTCGAACAGCCCCATTCTTTCGGCGTCACTGACTGAGCCGCTTCTCCTGAAAAAGGACGACGCCGGGCAGCAGCTTCTGATCAATAATGGCGACACGGATGGCGATGTTTCTATCGCTGGAGTCACGCTAACCGGTCCGCTGCCATCGCAGGCAAAGCGGCAAATTCTGGTTTCTGACCCATCGGTGACGCTGGATGGCGCCTGGGAACAGAAGATGGCGGGCAAGACCGTCTGCTACGACGACGCGGGCCAGAACAAGGGGTCAAGCACGGTCACATTCCCGCTGAGCGTCCCGGCCACGGGTCGATACCGGGTGTCGCTGGAATGGCGAAAAGGGAACGCGGCGGATAACGCCAGCGCGGTGTTGGTTCAGGTGCTTGCGCACTCACCCACTCACCTGGCGATGAAAACCGTTCCCGCGCTCCCACCGCCCGGCGAAGCGCGCTTTATCGTTGATGAGACGGTGGACAACGTCGCTTTCCATGACCTGAAGACCCGGTTCCGTTTCGCCGGGCCCGGCGATGGCGTTGAGATCAGCAACGCGGGCACCCGGCGCAGAGTCGTGGCCGACGCGGTGAGATTGGTCCCGGATAAAGGGGACCCGCTGGTGCTCACGGGGAACAAAGCGGATGGTCATGAAAAGTGGGAGGTTTTCAAGGCGGGCGAGTTCGGCGCCTATAACACCACAGGCCCGGTGCTTTACGACGATGGCAACAAAGACAAGGGCAAGCTCAGTCTGCTTTACCGGCCGGCTACTCTTACCGCGGGCTTTAATCCCGCGGATTATTACCGGGTAGAGGTTGGCGTACCGGGCCACGTGGACAACGAGACGGCGGCGCCGGTCATTGTACACGCGAGCGCGTCGAGCCCGATTGTCCAGGTCTCCTACCCTGTTCAGGCGCACGTTGGCGCCACGGTCTACCTCGACGCCTCACGGTCCTACAACCTTCAGCGCACGCCTCTCCACTATACCTGGAGCCAGACCGGTGGGCCGCGGGCGCGTCTTATTGGCGACATGCATGGGTCGCGCGTGCAGTTCCAGGCGCCGGCGCTGCAGCCGCAGCAGGCGGCGTGGGAGGGGCTCTGCGCGGCTCTGATTCGAAGCCCCGATTTCCTCTTCAGTCGGCCGGTTTCGCTGGCGGTGGAGAAGAATCCCGCGATCCGGCGACGGCTTCAACTGGTAAAGATCGCTCAAGACCTCGTGGCCCGGACCCCAAGCCCCGAGGAGCTGAAAGAACTGGCGCAAGGCGCCTCGCTTCACTCCTTTGTGGATAAGTACCTGGCGTCACAGGAGTTTCGCACTTTTTACATGAGGCGGATCCGGTTGTATTTGGAGAGTCATGGGTCGGTGGTGGACGACGAGCCGGTGCGGCTCTGGTGCTACATCGCGTTCCACAATCTCCCGTTCCAGCAGATTCTCACCGCCGATTACACTGTGAATCCCCAGTTCCAGAAGGAGTCGCGACCGGCGTATTACGGGCACACAGGCCTTCTGCTGATGAAGGGATTTGTGCAGGGAAAGCCGAGCTTGCCGCACTTTAACTACGCGGCGCAGGTGTGCGAAAAATTCCTCGGCAAAGTCTTCGAGGTGCCGCCGGATATCGTAAAGATGCGGGTTGGAAGCACGGCGGCTTCAACCACGAATCCAAATACCGTCTGTTACTCGTGCCATAAACTTCTCACACCACTCGCCTTCCAGCGAAGCGCCTGGAACGACAACGGAGATTATGTGCCGAAGGATAAATCCGGCGAGCTTGTCGACGACACGGATCACGATCTGGTGCCCAGCTATCCATTCCGCGGCAAGGGAATGAGCGCGTTCGCGCTCGGCGTCCAGCACAAAGAGGCTTTCATTCGAACGATCATCCAGACCCATTTTAACTTCTTCTTCGGCCGCGCGATGCGCTGTGACGAGGACGAACGCGGGATGTATTATCAGCTCTGGAAGGAAGTGCATCACGATCATTTCGCGCTCCTGCCGCTCATCCGGACGCTTGTGACGAGCCCGGAGTATTTGAATGGGCCTTCGAGCGCCGCTCCATTAGGACCCGGAGGCGTCGATCGCGCCCCAAAGCCGCCGGGGACGCGCGAAGCGCGGCGATTGAACCGGGGCGGGACAGGGCTGACTTTTCCGGCGGCACGTCGGAAAGAGACGGCGCGCCGCCGGAAGCTGGCGCGGACGGCCGGGGCAGCGGTACGGCGGCAAACATAGCAACAGCTCCATCCGTAGACCGGGCAGCGCGATCCCGGTCTCGTTATGGAATCTCAGCGGTAGAAGTATGTGGCAGGTTTTTGGTTTGTAGTTCCAAGCGTGTGAGAAAAAGAGGCGCAGCATGACGTTGAATCGGTTAAATCGGCGGACATTCCTGAAGCGGTCGGCGGGCAAAGCCGTGGCGCTCACGGCGGCGGATTTTTTGCTTTTCTTCCTGGATTTTGGCCTGCCCAATAACTCCAAGGCCTTTGCGCGAGCGGCCGACCAGGTTAAGGAAGCCGATGACCCCCATTACCTGGTGTACTGGTACCTTGAAGGCGGGTGGGAAGGCTACGACATGTTCAACCCGTTGATGACGGAGAACAATGTCATTCACCGGCTGCCGGATATCAGCGAGGAGCGTTACCGCGTACTCAAATGGGGTGATACGGACCATACGATTTATACAACCGGCGGCATCCAGTATGGCTACCTTGCTCGGCCCGGCAAAGATCTCATACCGGAGATGGCCGTGGTCAGCTCGATGCATACCGGGGAAGCGCACTCCTATGAGCGTCTTAGAGCCCACATGGGCCATTACAAGCT
>DASRZA010000493.1:0-7297 GCA_035686845.1 Armatimonadota bacterium
GCACAGCTCAAGCAGCTCTATATGAATCTTCTCATCAACGCGCGGGAAGTCGCCCCGCCGGGCTCGGCTATCAGGATTAGAGTGTTCTCAGTGGAATCGGATCGGCAGATCTCGGTTGTGAGTGAAATCGTAAACCAGGGCAGCCCTATTCCTCCGGCTGATATTCCCCACCTCTTCGATCCGTTCTTCACGACCCGGCAGCACGGCACCGGGTTGGGCCTGACGGTTTGCAAGCAGGTGGCGGACTATCACCAGGGCGTGATTGAGGTGGAAAGCAGCGCGGAGACAGGCACGCTTTTCCGCTTGACCATTCCAGCGGCGCCTGTGACTCCCGCGCCAGGCGAGCGGGCCGTATTGGCGGTCGCATCCAGTGAAGCGACGGTAGGAGCGTCCGTATGAAGGTTATCGCCGGTCTTACACGCAGCGGCTCGGAATGGAATGATCTGGCGGCTCTGCTGCGAACGATGGCGGCGGTTCTCGTTCATGATTCGGTCGACGAGATCGCCCGCCAGCTCGGCGCGATCCCGCCGGACCTCGTCCTCATCGACGTGCGCGCTTCCCGCTCGGATATCCAGCAGCTCGTGGAGATGGCGCCGCCAAACTGCGCTCTGATTTCTGTCGCCCCCCATCCTCCCCACGAAGAGCTGGGCGCCTGGGAGCTTGAAGAGGACTCTCGGATTCATGATACATTGCGGCTGACGGACACGGCTGCTCGCCAGCAGCGAGTACTGGAGCGCGCCATAGAACGAACGGAGCTTCTGCAGCGGCAGGCTCTCCCCATCACCGCGGCGACGACCCAGGTCCGGGAACCCACCGCGTCGAGACCCTCGGACCACGCGTGGCAGCAGGCTCTGCGTTCACTTTCCCGGTCTCTGAGCGCCGGGTTCAACCCCAGAGAGCTTATTGAACCGTTTTTGGACCTTTCGCTTGAAATCGCCGGAGTCGCTCGGGTCGCAGTGCTGACACTGGATCCGGGCCGCACAACTTTTAAGGTAACCGCGTCGCGCGGCCTCTACGGCCCTACGATGCGGTGGTATCCTCACCCGCGCCACGGCGGTCTGGCGAGTCTGCTTTTGCAGGAGGGACGCCCCCTGCGCCCGGATGACGCTTCGGTGCGAATGGCGGCCGGCGCCGCCGATATTTCACGGTCGTTCGACGTGCTTCAGGCGAAGGTCTGTATTCCGCTGGCGACGATGGGAGATCTGCTGGCGATCATGGCGCTCGGGAACCGGATCAACGGCGCGCCGCCGGCGGATGAGCACGTGGAAATGCTCTTTACCATCGGCAGTCATATCGCCATCGCACTGGAAAACACGCTGCTGCACGCGGAGACCGCTCGCCAAAAGGCGCAGTGGGAGAATGTCTTAGAGCACATGACCAATGGGATCGCTGCGATCAATGAAAATGGGCAGGTTACGGTTTTCAATCGCCGGGCAGCGGAAATCCTCCGGCTCGCGCCGGAAAATGTGATCGGCCGGGATCTTCGCAGTTTGCCGTCGCCTCTGGGTGATTATCTCTATGGGGCCATGCGCACCGGGCAGGCGCGCCGCGCAACAAGCCTGTCGCTTCCAGGCTCGGGCGCCCCCATCGAGCTGACGACTTATCCGCTGCTGCTGCCGGAATCGGATCAGCCGGTTGGCAGCGTCCTTGTGGTTGAGGACATCACCGAGCGGCTGGCGCTGGAGGATACCCGTCGTCACGCCGACCGGAACGAGGTGTTGAACCGGCTGGTTTCACAGCTTGCGCATGAGATCCGGAATCCTCTGACGGCGGTGAAGACCTTTGCCGATCTCTTCCCTCAGCATCACGGCGACCCCGATTTCACCTCGTTCATCGCGGGGACGGTTCTCCCCGAAATCGGCCGGTTGGACGAAACGGTAGGCAAGCTTGTCGACTTCGTAAACCACAGCTCGTTGGAGATGGAGGACTGCCAGCTCGAGCCGATATTGCGGCAGCTTCTGGACCGCATCAGTGGGGACGCGGAGATCGAACAGGTGCGGCTGGTGGCGTCGATTGATGACGATCTCCCGCTCGTCCGCGCGGATCCGGTGCTGGTCTCAAAGGCGATCTCGTACCTGGTGCGGCACCTGGTGCTGCGCGGCGCGCGACAGGAGGGCGCCGAAGTTAGAGTGCAGGCAAGCTGGGCCGGGGCGCCATCCAGTGAAGTTGTGGTAGAGCTATCAAGCAGCCGTCCCTGGATCACCGCCGACGAGCTGGGTCAGATCTTCGATCCCCTCTTTGTGCAGCAAGATCAGCTCAATCTGAGTCTCCCGGTCGCCCGCAAGATCATACAGGAGCACCGCGGCGACGTAGAAGCGGTCGTAGGAGCGAGTGGTGCCGTCGCCTTAAGAGTGACGCTTCAGGCTGCGAGTGAGGCCGCCGCGCCGCCCGCGGCAGCGCCGCAACCGCGAGCGCGGCGTGCTCCAGTGGCGGGGTGATCGCTGTGGCGCGGACGGAGGACGGAGGACGATAAGCAAAGGATGAAGGATGAAGGATGAAGGATGAGTCAAGCCAATTTATTGGCCCGAGGTGAAGTCCTGAAGGGACGGCCGATCATAGCGAAGGGCTTCAGCTCTGGAAGTGCGGCAGCGTACCCGCTATCCCCGAAGTCCTAAAGGGACGACCGAGCTTCAGACTCAAAACGGGAAGAGTCGCCTCTAATTACAGCGTTTTTGATTCATCCTTCATCCTTCATCCTTCATCCTTTAGAGTTCCTCCGTCCCTTGCATTATCCCGTCCTTTATGTTATACTCCTTACGATCACTTCGATCACCGTGGTTTCGAACTGATCGGACCTCGCCGGTTTCCATTCACGCGCGCTGTCTATCAGGCCGGAACAGCAGGTTCTTCTTAAGAAAAGGAGAAGGCCATGTTCGGTTTTATCCGCACGACCCGCAATTCACCGCTCGCTGGGGGGGGGGGGGGGGTAAACGCACAGACTCCCGTTTGATCCGCCCCCTGATTCGCTCCTTAAAGACCGCGGCTCTTCTGGTCATCCTCGCCGCCGCATCGCCGCCCGCTCACGCGGCGCACTGGGACGGCCCGACGTACCAGGCAGACGGCGCGGTGACCGGTACGTTCTATGATCCTTACGCCAGCCCGACGACGCAGCCCATTAACCAGACATGGGTGGATAATTACGGCACGCTCTACAGCGAGTCCTACGAGGGCATGATCAACAGCCCCGGGGGACCCACCATCGCGCAAACCGCAGGAACGATTCAGATCACCTTCACCTGGGTAGCGGACTACGGCGATCCCAGCCCACTGCCTAAGCCCACCGAACAGGAATCTCATGTCTATATCCTGCTGTCAGGGTCCGCTTTCGCCGAAGGGAACAATGGGATTGCCGCCGACGACGGCCTGGGTGACGCCGCCGTCAACAGTGATTCGCAGCCTCCGGAAGCAACTTCATCGGGGAGCCACCTGATTCAGGCAGATGGCTCGTCGGGCGTCATCAATCTGAGCTATAGTCTCAGCGCCAGCGCGGGTGCCGTTTATACGAGCGCCTATCCGAGCGCGTGCCGGGTGGATGTGGGTCTGACCGCCGCCCTCGATCCGCGGTCGGTTATCATTTCGTCATCGGTGGATCCCACCTATCGCCGCGACACCAGCAGCGGGACGCCCGCGAGGGTCGTTAATTCGCGCGCCCCGGACGGCACGCTGAACGGCGACACTCTCATTCCGTTGGACGACGTGGTGTCGGAGATTACCTACTCCGCCCCGACCACTGGGACATGGGGAGACAACTCCAGCTTCAATTGGTACGCTTCGCTGTACCAGTCTGCGTATGACGGAGCTTTCAGTCCTGGCTCAGTGCCGCCGTTTGTGCTCGACTATTTCCCCGAGGCCCCGTACGCCAACCCCAGCTTCTATTGGAAACACCCCGATCACGTCTTCATCGATCTGATCGATTCCAACTACGGAGCGTCTGCCCATAACAACTATTACATGAACTTCCACGAGCCGTATGAAGACTGGGTCGAAACTTCCACGGTGGTTCACCCGATCCCCATAACGCAAAGCATGGACGACTGGACCTTCCTCCAGCCAGCCGAAAACCCGAACGCCGACCCGATGCAAGTCTCGGTCTCCAGTGGCGAAAGCCATACCGAGAGCGTTTCGGCGACCTTCGGGATAGAGGCTTCGCTGGGCGTCGAAGACGCTGCCATTAAGGCCAACGTGGGAAAAACAGTAGGGGATTCCGTCACCGAGACGTTCCAGACGACCTTCACGTTCACGATTCCCGCGCACACCATCTATTACATCTACTGGGCGCCCAGTTGGGAAACTGATTCCGGGACATGCAGCGTCTGGGGAATCAATGGCTATCAGGGCGACGGGTCATGGACGTGCAGCTTTCCAACTGGCCCACTGAGCGCAGTGATCGTTTATCATTCAACTGACCCATAAGGCGATTGCGGTCGGGGCTCTTTTCGTCTCTCTGGAATGAGCCCCACCGTCCTCCCGACGCGCGGTTAAGGGCGACTCACCACGGATAGGCACGATAACACGAAAGGGCACGATAAAATGAAAATACTCGGTTTTTGCGCGATACTGTCTCTGGGCCTCGGCGCCTGCGCCAGATCCGGACCCAGCCCACAGCCTCCTCGGGTGCACTTCGGACCCGTCGCGGGCCAGCGCGCCATCGGCCGTATAGAGTACGGTGAGATCGGTGGTGCTCCGCTCCAGTACTTTGTTTCGCCCCGGCTGGCGCCCGCGTGCAAGCTGCTGAAGGAGCAGAAGTTTTCGAAGGTCATTCCAGTATTCTACGAGGACCTCCGCGCTTGCCCGGACTCCCTTGGTGATTTCGTCGCGCTGGCGCAGGCCTCCCCCTCCTGGAGACCCCTGGCTCAGAAGAAACTGGAGCAAGCTCTTATCAAGAACCCTGACTCCTGGATTCTGCAGTCCGAGGTGGGAACGCTGCTCTTCTACGGGTTTGAAATGATGGACCCGAACACGGCAAATATCCGCCAGGATCAGCTTCACAGGGCGGAGGAGCTTACCTCCAGGGCCTGGCACAGCTCGAACAATCCTCTCGCCGGCCAGGTGTACGACGAGGTCGCGCATTGGACCCACTCAGTAAACACCACTCCCCAGAGCTTCTTTCAGGACATCTACGATGGCATTCTCCGCGCCGCCGCCGGCGCCAGGGCCTACGAGGTCGTTGAGCGGGCCAAGCAGGCCGGTTGGAGCGGACCGCTCCCCGCACCCGATCTCACGCCCCGCGCCGGCTTGAGACCGCTCCTGGGGGTACTAATAGAACAATCGTACGAAGCGGGCGTCACTTCCAAGCTTTTCTTTCCAGGTGGTAGATTCGAGTACCTTCATCGTGCTGACCCGGCAAAAGTGAAGTATCTCACCGGGTGGATGGACCTCGTGACGGAGGAGCTGGCGGCGAAGCCACCGGCGCCTGGGAAGAAATGACGGCGCGGGGCTCGAGGCTCAAGGCGCGGGGGCTCGCAGCGGCGCAGACCTCCGCGCCGCTGCGGCGGGATTCGCCCACCTCCGTGGGCGAATCCTTCACCCGGAGTCCCATTTCAATGGGTTCTGGGGCCGGTGGGCGCGAGCCTCAAGGCGACGCCAGAAAGGCTCAACCGGCGGCGCCAAAGCTGCGCGCTGAGACTTCTGAGGCGCGCCTGCGCCCCGAGGTCCCGCGGAGGCAGCCAAACGGCGCGACGGGATTTCGCCCCGTTGGATGCCTCACAAACTCTCGGGATCGATGCCATGTTCGCGCAGCTTCGCCCATGCGCGCTCCTTGGCGGCGCGCTCAGCGTCCGCGTCGGCCAGCGCCTTTGCCTTTGCGGCGCCTTCAGCGTCCGCGTCGGCCAATGCCTTTTCTTTTGCGGCGCGCTCGGCTTCCGCGTCGGCGAGAGCCTGTTCTCTCGAGGCCAGCGCTCGTTCTTTGGCCTCGCGCTCGGCTTCCTCACCCGTAAGTCTCAGATTGAGGTCCGCGTCATACAGCCGAAGCATCAGACCAGCCGGCACAAGCCAGCTTTCCAGTTCTTCGCTCCAGATCCAACCGCGTTCATCCTTCTTAACCTCATACGCCTGCCCATTTCGGTTCTTCCATCCCCGCAGCCGCATCTCTTCCCCGCACTCTTCTCGAGGATCGTAGGCGTAATATTCTTTAACTCCCATCCTCGCGTAACGCGCAGGCTTCTCGAGGATGTCGATATCCGCAGTCTTATCGGAAGCGATCTCAAAAACTACGTCAGGTGGCGGATGACCGGGTTCCGTGATAGGCCAGCTTTTGATTTTTGCCCGCTGCTTGAGGGTCAGCGATATCCCTTTAAATAGAGCGACGTCCGGCGCCAGCGGCTGTTCCCTGGGATGTTGTGTCACGTAGATGTTGAGGTTGCGAGCAACGTACCGTTTAGACGGGTGAAAGAGCTGCTCCACAACCTCGACCAGGTATTTGTTGAGACAGTCCTGCAGAGAGTTCTCCCCCACAAGGTCTTCCTCCGTAGGATGCTCATCGTAGTAGTAGCGGATTGCCGAGACGGTTTCAACAGTCATGACGCAGTCTCACTTTGCTCAAAATATAAAGTCTTCACAGTAGTACTCTATCGCCGGCCCGATGCCCCTTCTTCCTCCGGCGACCTTTCGCCGTCGTCGGTCGTCCCGAGAACTCTCCTCCAGATTGAGGCCGCCCCTTCGAGATTAGAACCGCCTGCGCCCCGGTACGATCCGGCGGTTAACGCGCCGGAATGCCGCCCATGCTGTTGGAATAGCTGGAAGGGACCGCATGATTGAGCGTGCTGGCGGCGCCTCCGGTGGGATCGCCTCCCAGCAGCCCGGAGAGCTGGCCGGATTGGGATGCGAGCGAATGGAGTGCGCCTACGAGAGCAATCCACGAAAGCCATGCGATAATCCCGCCAATGACCGACCAGATCATAATCCACTTCCCAACGGCGCGCTCTTCAGGCGTCTCCTTTAGCAGGTAGATTAGCCCGAAGATCAATCCAAGCGGCGGAATCGAAAAAGCGAGAAAATAGAGCCAGCGGGCGAACGGAACATCGTTCTTTGGAGGCTGATACGCGCCAAAGAAGCCGGGCGCCGGCGCCATTCCAGGCATCATACCCGTTCCTGGCGGATAGGCGCCCGCGCCGGCCGGATAAGCTCCAGAGCCGGCTGGATAAGCGCCCGCGCCGGCCGGATAAGCGCCTGGAACCGGAGCGGGCACGGTTGGATAACCGGGGGGCGGAGCGGACGAAACCACGCCGCCGGGTGGGATTGGCGGCGGCTGGGACGGGACCGTCCCAGCGTATGGGGAAAGAGGATTGACGACCGGCTG
>DASRZA010000494.1:0-7263 GCA_035686845.1 Armatimonadota bacterium
TCACTTTTGCCCGGCTGGAACATGATCGGCGACCCCTATTCCCAGGCAGTTCCCATAAGCTCGCTTCAGATCGAATTGAGCAAAGCGGTGGGAAGCACACCGGCAAACCAGCTCCTGAGTGAGTCGGCCGCCGTAACGGCCGGCATTATAGGCGGGACGATATTCACCTACGACACGGATAGCAAGCAGTATGCCGCCTCGAGCACGCTGGCGCCGTTTGGGGGTTACTGGATCTACGTAGATCCCGGGGGGTCCGGTGGGCAGCCGGTCACGCTGCGGTACACGCAGGCGACGTACACGGGTGTTCCCGTGGTCGGCGCCAGCGGGCGTTGACCCCGAATGAATTCGGGGCCTGCGATACGCAATCCCTTCGGGATCGAGGGCGATCGTAAGCACGGCGCCGATGCGCGAGACTGGGCGCCGGTTTGGAGGCGCGGCGTCGTGCTTACAATGGAAAAGCATTATCGAGGTCTTACTCGGAAAAAGGGATCTCGGATGACCCTCTCGAAGCCGGAGAGAACGGGCGAGTGGCTCGGCGGACCCCGGCGCGTGTCGTGCAGATGTAGGTCGCCGCGTCGGCTTCAGGACTGGAAACAGCGTCAGGCTATGTTTTGGAGTGCACTTATGGTGCGGTATCGGATATATGCGTTCATTCTTTTAGCGGCCGTATTCCTCACCTGCGGTCGCGGTTCAACGGAGGCCGCGAAGACCAGGGCGATTCGTAATAATGACCCATCGTCGCACGGCCCCGCGGCGCGCGACATCCTCCACCCGAATCCGGCTGTGGCGGGACGCGTGTCCGGAACGTTATTCAGGGCGCCCGCGGAAAACAGCTTCATGATGAAATCGGGTAAACCAGGATTGGCGCCGATAGGGCGCCGGTTCCTGGTTTGCATCGATCCCGGGCATCCGTCGGAGACTTCGGCGGGCGCGCATGCCCGGGGATTGTCGGAGAATACGCTCAACTGGCAGGTTGCGCAGCGTCTTGCCACGCACCTTCGCAATATGGGCATCGCGTGCCGGATGACCAAGCAGAGTGTGAATGAGTTTGTTACGAACCGGAAACGTGCGGAAATTGCCAACGACGCGAGGGCAAACCTGTTTATCCGCCTCCACTGCGACGTAGGCAGCGGACGGGGATATACCTGGTATTATCCCGATCGGGCTGCCACGATCGCCGGAGTCACCGGCCCGCCGCCGGTGGTGAGACGCGCCAGCCGACGGGCCGCGTATCTGTTGAACGACGCCATGAAGTCGGTCCTGCGAGGTTACCTCCGGAGCAATCCGGTTAAGACTGACGCCTCGACCTTCGTCGGACGGAGGCAGGGCGGGGCGTTGACGGGATCGATCTTCTCCCGCGTGCCCACCGCGCTCATAGAGATGTGTTACATTAACCAGCCCGCCGACGCTCGATTCATCGCTTCCACCGCGGGTCAGGAACGGATGGCCGCGGCGCTCGCTGACGCAATCGACGCATACCGAAACCGGTGACATCTGGCAATCGCCGAAAGGATTCGGTTCCTACAGCGGGCCGGGTTGTCGCCAGGGCGTCATTGTCGCGGCGTTATCCACGCGGCCGTAGGGGCGCAAGCCTGCCTGACTTGCGGTCACCGTCGGCCCGCTTGAATGTAGCAGGCGCGCTCAGTCTGCTCAATCTCACGATGACTGGGCAAAAACGAGCAGGCTATTGGCGGGGATGGTCATCGCTGCGGAGCAGGGCAGGCCCTGAATTCCGGGTCCGTTTGCGTCGATGGCGCCGCCGTTCCCCGCGGCCCGTGGATTGACCCAGTTATCATAGACGTCGCTGTTGAATAGCTCAAGCCAACGGCCGCCGACGGGGAAGCCGATCTGGTAGTTGTACCACGTGTTCTCATTCAGACTGGCGACGACGACGACGTCACGACCCACACCTTCAACCCAGCGCTGGAGCGCCAGCACCCGGTTATCGTTGTGGACGTGGATTATACTGCAGCCTTCGCCGCGCAGCGCTGGTTGACGGCGCCGCACGCCCAGCAGCTCGCGAGTAAAGCGAAGGAAGTCAGCCATCGACTTATCGGCGCTCTCCAAACCGGCCCACCAGATCAGATTGTCCGGATTGGGATCATCGTTCCACTGTTTGTCTTCAAGAAACTCTTCGCCCATGAAGAGCATGGGAATACCGGGCGCGGTCAGCAAGAGGCCGAGCGCCACCCGACTTCGGCTGCGGGCGTACCACGAGCGGGAGTCAGATCCATCGGCGAGGTGTGGAATACGCGGCTCGCGCCCGGTGTAAACAAGGTCATGATTCTCGATGGCCTGGACCCCGCGCCAACGATTTTCCAGACCGGGGTTCCGGATCGCGGCAGCGATCGCGTCCATGCTGACGGGCGCGGCGGCTCCGACCGCCGCGGCGGCTATCGCGGATCGCACCGCATTTCGGACGCCGTCATCCCAGGTCGCGTCAAACCCGGCGCCGCCATCCGATGAACGTTTCACCACCCAGTCGTTCACGGGCCAGTATTCCGCGATCTGGATGGCCTGTGGTTTTTCCGCACGCAGCGTATCGGTCATGTTCTGGCAGGTTAGCCACCCACCGTATCGATCCATGACGCTGATCTCGTCGAAGCGAAGCCCGTCGATCCGGTATTCCTCGCAGAGAAACTTTGCGTTGTCGATCAGGAACTGCTTCACGTCGTTATTCCAGTAGGCGAAGGCCAGCCCGCCGGCCCAGCCCTGGTCCGTGAAGTAGAGGCTGTTGTTGTTGTCACCCTCGGGCATGCGATCCAGAAACCAGAGACTTTTATCGTCGAAGCCTCCTCCGGCGTGGTTGTAGACCACGTCGAAGAGGAATGCCATCCCGTAGACGTGGCAGAGATCCACCAGGACGCGGAGCTGATTATCACTGCCGCGAAGCAGATCCGGCGTGTCGTAACCTGGCTGTCCCGCCTGATTGAGGACCGCATTGATTCCAACGAAGTACTGCTGAAGCCTGGTTTCGTCGGCCTCGGCATAGTCGTTCTCCGGGCTGAAGTAGTCGGTACCGTTATAACCGAGGCTGAAATTCGTCTCGAACTCCTGAATGGGGAGCGGCTCGATAGCATTCACGCCCAGGGCCGCCAGGTACGGGACCTTGAGTGCGACATCCAGGAATCCCCCGTCCGGATTGCCCGCGGCGATGGAGTAGGTACCGACGTGCAGCTGATAGATGACGAGATCGCTGAAGGCTGGCGGGGTGAATCCCGTGCTTCGCCACGGGAACTGAGACGGATCTCGCAGCACGCAGTTGGACTCGGGGAAGGCCGGTGTAAAGGTCAGGAGCCGCGCTCGCGGGTCACGTTTGTAACCGCTGCCGCCAACTCCATCGACGTAAAACAGATATTGATCGCCATCTTTCAGCTCGGGAACGAAGGCTGCCCAGTGGCCGCCACCGATCGGAGAGAGCCGGGACGCGGCATTTTGCGTCCAGCCGTTGAAATCACCGCTGACGTAAACGGTTCTGGCGCGAGGCGCCCACACGCGAAAGACCGCCCCACCCGGAACGAGCGTGCCGCCCATCGGTACCGTGGTCAGATCGAGCGGTGCAGTCATGATTTGATCCTCTCCTCCGATGTCAGCAGCGAAATAGGTTGGTCGGTCCAGACCCCACTCAATCCCCCCGCACGCGGGTGGAAGGAGCCAGGCTGCCGCGCCGCGGGACGGTGCTCCACTCAATCCCCCCGCACGCGGGTGGAGGGTCCGAGGATTCGACCTGCTCGTTAGCTAGATCCCTCGAGCCTTCCTCACGCGGATGGAGGCGAAAAATTGTGCGTTATCCCCGCCGCTCGTCAATCCTGCGCCCTGCGGTTTTCCGGCGCCACGGCATGATTTTTGAGACAGTTCGAGACGAAACCGGGCTCATTCGGGTCCGATTTTAAGCGGAATCGGCTGGTATTAGCGGCGGATTCTGTGCTCAGGCGAGCGGAAATGAGACAGTTTGAGACGGTTTTTCGCGATTTCGGGAATTGCTTCAGGCGTCCCCGCTCCCGAGGGAAGCGGGTTAAGTGTTAGGTGTTGGATGTTAGGTGTTGGATGTTGGGTCGGGAACCCCTTTTTCATAATGACGAGGCCCTCCCTAATACTAGAGCGTGAGATCCGGATTCTGGTATATGGCGGAAGTTAATTAAGTGCGCATTGGGGTGGAAACGGGTACGCGGCGCGGGCGCGAGGCGCGGGGCGCGAGGTACGGGGCGCGGGGGCGCGAGGCGCGGGGCGCGAAGTACGGGCGCGAGGGATGGGGCTCGAGGCGCGAGGATTGGTTAGAAGCGAGCAATTGTCCATAACGAATGGTTATCCTGTGATCAAGCGAGATTAAACCATGAGCGATTCCGAGTCTTCATCTTCCGAATGGGTTCTGGTCAACACCGATCTGCTGGTGGGAGGGCAGCGGCTGCACGCGGAGCTGCCCGTTCCGGCCGGAAAGGCACTGCCAGAGGAACTGCTCCCGATTCTACAGGCTCTAACGGATGCCGTAGTCGACGTAGCGATTTCGCGTGTCGCGGCGGAGGGCCAGGCGATCACCTGTCAGAAGGGGTGTGGCGCCTGCTGCAGGCAGCTTGTCCCGATCTCGGAAGCCGAAGCGCGCGCCCTCAGCGCCCTCGTAGAGACCTTTCCGGAGAACCGGCGCCGCGAGATTCGCGAGCGGACCATGGCGGCCCGGAAAACACTCCAGGAAGCCGGGCTGCTGGAGAGGTTGGAGCACCCGGAGCGGTACGAGAACGCGGATCTCCACACTCTCGGGCTGGAGTACTTTCGCGCGGGGATTGCCTGCCCGTTCCTGGAAGCCGAAAGCTGCTCCATCCATTCGGACCGGCCTCTCGCGTGCCGGGAGTACCTGGTGACTACTCCTGCCATTGACTGCGCCCATCCAACGCCCGACACCGTCCACCGGGTGGATCTGCCCGCTAAGGTGTCGACCGCGCTGACACGAATCGATGTCAAGCCCGGGGCACGGTTCGTGCGATGGGCGCCCCTGATTTTGAGCCTGGATTGGGCCGCATCCCATCCGGCCACCGAGCCGTTACACACGGGTCCTGAGCTGCTGAAGATCGTTTTGAGTCAGATGATGCGCCGATCTCCCACGGGGCCGGAGAAAAGCGCGTCAAATACTTAGCAGTGACATCAAAAAAATACCTAGCAATGACATCAAAAGTTGTGTCAGCACGCTACAATATGTAACAACAAGCGTGATTGCCGCTTCAGCGGATCTACCTCACGATGAGTCTCTGTATGCCCCGGGCACTGCCCCGCTGAAGTCGGATTGGTCTCACACGCAGCTCTTCTATTCCAAAGGAGGCAGCCATGAGTCGAGAGGAATCCCCTGGAAAGCGCGCCGGACTCATTACCCGGCGGGAAGCGATAGGAGGCCTGGTCGCCGTTGTCGCGGCGCCTATGATCGTTTCGAATGTTTGGGCCCAGCAGAGCGGGCCGCCAACTCAGGCTCCGCCAGGGGCCGCGGTGGATCCGATTCCAAGGGTGCAGCACACCGCTACAACACTCCAGGATGGCAGAGTGTTAGTCGCCGGAGGCTTCTACCTTGGCGCCCTGTCGAGCGTTCAGATCTATGATCCGGTGTCGAATACCTGGACGAACGCCGCCAGCCTCAACGTTCCCCGAAGCGAGCACGCGGCAGCGCTGCTGACGGACGGAACCGTGCTCGTTTCCGGTGGTTTTAACCTATCCCCGCTTTCACATGCCGAGATCTACGACCCGGTGGCAGGCAACTGGACGGCTACCGGATCGATGAACGTCGCTCGCTATCAGCACACGGCGGCGCTGGTATCGGGCGCCGGCCGGGACGTCAGTCAAGTCATGGTGACGGGTGGGCTCAGTGGCAGCCCTCTGATAGCCGTGGAGTTCTATGATAATGGAGTTTGGACACTGGCCTGAAACTGAATTCACGCAGAATGACCCCAACGCGCCTTTGGCGCGTGGTTCGAAGGTCAAGATTTGCATCCATGCGTATCGTTTAGGAGGATGAAGATGGCAGCCGTAGATTATTTCTTGAAGATTGACGGCATTGCGTTCGGCGATGGCAGCACGGCCGACTTTGAGGTGCTTTCGTTCAGCATTGGGGTATCGAATACCGCCCATGCAGGCCCAACGGGTAGGGGAGCGGGTCGGAGCTCGGGTAGGAGCAGCTTTCAGAATCTCGTCGTTGTGAAGCGTCTTGATAAGGCGTCTCCTGCGCTTTTTCTCGCGAGCGCTTCTGGGAAGCTGCTTCCAGGGGCTACCCTTAGTCTGGTGCCCGCGGTCCAACTGCAGGGCGGCACTACAACGGGCCTCATTGGTTTGTTGTACAAATTTAAGCTCTCCGACGTCTTGATAGAATCTGTCCAGTACAAGGGGAGTGAGTTGGGCGACTCGGTACCTCTCGAAGAGGTGTCCCTGAATTTCGGCAAGATCGAGGTTTCCTATGGCGGCGCGAACGGATGATCCGCGCTGGGCTTGAATGAATGGACCGCGTGACTTCCGGCGGCGGCATCCGCGTCGACTGAGGATCGTTCTCGGATGCGCAGCCTGTAATTCCTGCCGGCTGCGCCGGCGCCGGGGTTTGGAAAACCCGGCTGGATGACCTGTGGCCAAGCGTCCTTCGGTCTGGACGCCGCGTATCCCCGCGCGCGGTGTGATTGGGGCGGCTGGGCTATATTTGAGCCGCCCTACCGCACCCGGTTATGACTGGGCGGCACCGGTTTCCACCCATACGCTCTCAAGGACGGAGGGTCCCAGCGCGTGTTCGCGTGAGCCGACGCGCACCATGACCGGGCCGTTGAACGGCGCCTGGCTGACGACTTCAATGGCCGCTCCGGGGAGCATTCCGAGCGACATCATGTATTCGAGGAAGTCCGGCGATTCGTCGCCGATCCGGGAGATGACTGAGGTCTCGCCGACCTTCACCGTGGAGAGCCGGCGCGATTTTGAGGCGTTCTCCCAGTCAAGAGGCTGACCGTGCGGGCAGGTGGTGGGGTAGCCTAGATGATGGGCGAGACGTTCCTCTACCTCGTCGGTGATAAAATGCTCGAGATGGCGCACCGCCTCATCAACGCGGTGCCACGGGACGCCAACCACATCACACAGCAGGCGCTCTAACAGGCCGTGCCGACGGATGATTTTGGCGCCGATCTCCCTCCCCGCGTCGGTGAGCGTGATCCCCTTGTACGGCTTATAATCGATATACCCTTGCTCGGCGAGCCTCTTGAGCATGACGGTAACGGAGGCGCCCGACAATCCGAGGCTTCGAGCCAGGTC
>DASRZA010000495.1:0-10665 GCA_035686845.1 Armatimonadota bacterium
AGCGCGGGAGATGAGTCTCGAGATGGCGGAAATGGAAGCAGAAGCGCAGCGCGCGGAAGCCGAGACGGCGAGGGCGGAAGCAGAAGCGCAGCGCGCGGAAGCCGAGACGGCGAGGGCGGAAGCAGAAGCGCAGCGCGCGGACGCCAATGCCCGGCGGCTTGAAGCCCAGGCGGAACGCGAAGCCCGAGAGCGGGCCTGGGCGAAGCTGCGGGAGCTTGGCGTCGATCCTCAATCGCTTTGATCCGGTACTATCGCTGATGGAGCCGAGGCGCTGCGTATGGCCCATATTGTGGGTCTGTTCGACGCGGCGATTAACGGTGTTGTGCTTTTCGTTTACGGAAGTAGACCTGCAGCGAGCGGTGTCGGTTCTCTCGCACGGTTGCCGCTTGTGGGCGACGTCGCCGCCATCCGAGCCGGCGCCGGCAGCCTGCTCCGGTTCGCTCAAGTGGGACATGGAGTCCTGTCCGATCGAGTCGGGGGCCGTCCGACGTCTTCGCTGCGGGCGTCTCCGGCGGCGTGACAGCAGTGTGGGTGCGCTCGGGTGGATGCCTCTGGTCTATAAACGATGTCGTCATTGGGGTCCCGCAGCCCCCTCTAATTGACGTAAACACCGGGCGCGTCGTATCGGGCGATCCGAAGAAGACACGAAGGGGTGCGAAGTTCCGGTTCACAGCATTCGATGCCGGCCCCCCACGGCGCCTCTGGATGAGAAACCGCGCCCGCTGCTGCCGCGCTGCTCTGGATGGCGCGCTCCAGCGGCCGTTATCTCAGAGCGACCGGTCGATTTCGTCCAGGCTCGAGGCGATAGATGCCGTTCGCACCAGCTCCCGGAGACGCGGCAAGCTGCGCTCATTCTGGAGTCGGTCGCGAATCTCGATCAGAACCGTCCCAAATCGACTCTCCAGGAGATCCGTCAATGACTGCCGGACCCCGTCTATCTCGCCTTCTGGCGGCCTTCTCGCCGACCTCTCCGCAGCCCTCGCTGCTCAGCTTTTCCAAGATCCCCTCCGAGCATTTCTTGCACTTCCGAAAACTGTCTCCACGTCAGGAGCGGCTTCTCATCCGACCTCTCTTTTTCATTCAGCGTAAAGTACTCCTGAACGGCGCCCACGCCATCGGATTATCACGATTCACGTAATCCCGTGTTTCCAGGTCTCCCAGTCCGACGCTCCAGTATCCCACTCCCAGCGTATAAGAGTCATAGCAGTCAAGTGGATATTCTTTTCGCTGGATCCCGCCCATTCCACTACATTGATAAAACACCATCGACACCACTCGGACATCCGGTCGCCGGGATCGCAGGGTGAAGCCGGCGTTGTACTGCAGCACTCGCCATCCCATATCGCTGTCCGCTAGCATTTGCAGCTCGGGATGAACCAGGACCTGGGTATAGCGCCCTTCCACGTCACAGGTGGAACCCACCAGTTCTGCGATCACCGAGCGGCCACGGCGTCCTCGGAGAGCAATCTCCCTATCGAGCCAGCCCAGCTGGTCTCAGCGTATCCGGGATGCCCTCTCCGGGAAACGCAGGGATGCAGCGTCGCCGGTGCCCGGTCGATAGAAGGACTTCAGGAAGGTGTCGTGTTTAGGCATAACCCTTTGTTGTAAGAAGACCGGCCGCATCCCTGCAAGCGGACGATTTGAGTTATGATTAAACCAGGAGTTAATAGGGATTCGCCATTTGAAGGGATTGCCGCTCTCGCGGCGAAAGTTCTTGACGGCAGGTCGATGATGATGATACGAGGGGTTGAATCCTCTGGGATTATTTGAGAACCAGTTATGAGTGATGACACAACATTGATGGATTCAGAACGGCTCATCGAGCAGTTTCTGGCGCTCGTTCACGTGGACAGCCCGCCAACCCGAGAGCGGAAAGTCATGCTGCTTCTGGCGCCGCAGCTTGAGGCGCTCGGGTTCTCGGTAACCTTTGACCAGGCGGGCGGGGCGGTTGGGGGCGACGTGGGCAACCTCATCGCCACGCTGTCTGGTAATCGGCCAGGCGCTCGCCCCATCTTTTTCTCCGCTCACGTGGATACGGTCGCTCCCACGGCCGGTATCCGGACTATCGTCGCGGACGGGGTCATTCGCACGGATGGAAGCACGATACTCGGCGCCGATGATAAGGCGGCCGTCGCCGCGATTGTTGAGGCGGTTCGTCATGTCGTGACGTACGATCTCCCGCACGGAGAACTTCAGATACTCTTCTCTATCTGTGAGGAGATTGGTCTCAAGGGCGCGGCCGCCATGGATTATTCGCTTGTCGCGGCCGAGATGGGGTTTGTATTTGACAGCGGCCAGCCGGTCTCGGGCGTCGTTATTCAAAGCCCTACACACGACAAGATCCACGCGATCGTTCATGGGCGCAAGGCGCATGCCGGGTCCGCTCCGGAAGACGGCATCAATGCTATTCAAGCGGCCGCGGCCGGCATTGCGCGGATGAGATTGGGCCGGATTGACGTTGAGACCACGGCGAACGTTGGCACCATCCAGGGAGGTGAGGCCACCAACGTCATCCCCGATCGCGTGGAACTGCTGGCTGAGGCACGGAGCCGGGATGATCGTAAACTGGAGCGTCAGGTGAGCAAGATGATCGGGGCTATCGAGGAAGGGGCGGCTGAATATGGCGCCCGGGTCGAAGTGGAGACGACCAGGCACTATTCCGGCTTTCATCTGTCGGACGATGATCCGGTCGTCCGGATGGCTTGCGACGCTATCCGGTCGCTATCGATGCAGCCCAAACTCCTCCCGAGCGGAGGGGGCAGTGACGCCAATGTTTTTAACGCCCGCGGTCTGCCGGCCGTGGTCCTGGGAGTGGGATACCGGAATATTCACACTCACGCCGAATCGATCGCGATTGAGGATCTGATTTCTACGAGCCGGCTGGTCGCCGCGTTAATTGAGACCGCTGCCGGATCGTGAATAATCCTGGTCTCTCGAGGCCTGCGACGCGTCGTCACACCGCTGTCGTGCTCGCTGTGCAATCCCATGCGCCGGGGGCGGTCGCGCTCCGGATCCGGATGGATTCGCGGGATGAGATGGCCGGTGATGAAGCCTGGGCGCTCGCCTATACGGCTCTCACGGGACTGCCCGCTCCGGGAGACCGGGTCCTGGTGAATACCACCGCTCTGGATTTGCGTCTTGGGACCGGTGGATACCATTTTGTCATCGCGATCGAAGGACCGTCCGGAGTCGATGCGGTGGCTCCTTTTCCGGGCCACCTGATGAAACTGCGGTACACGCCGCACCAGTGCGCTGTGCTTGCGGCGGAGGAGACGGAAACTCGCGGCGCTGACGAGCGGGATGATCTTGACCTGGCGCCCGTGGTGGCGTGTGAGCTGCACAGCCAGCCTCCTGCGGTCGCCGCCGGGTTCTTAGCTCGGCTGCCGGATGCGCGGATCGCGTACGTGATGACCGACGGGGCCGCTCTGCCCCTCGCGTTCAGCCGGTTGGTCGCTCTGATGCGGGATCGGGGCCTGGTCCATGGTGTGGTGACCGCGGGGCAATCTTTCGGCGGTGATCTCGAGGCGATCAATATATACAGCGGACTCCTGATGGCCCGGTGGGCATTGCAGTCGGATCTCATCATAATAGGGCAGGGGCCCGGCAACGCGGGAACCGGGACTCGGTTCGGTTTTTCCGGACTGCAGCAGGCCGACGCGGCGAACGCCGCCGCTTGCCTGGGAGGACGGCCGATTATCTGTCTGCGCGCGAGCGCGGTGGATTCGAGAGAGCGGCACCAGGCGCCCAGCCATCATACGCTAACGGTGCTGGATCGGGCCGTTCGCTGCCGCTGCGCCGTACCCATTGCCCGCGATGCGCCCGGTGTCCGCCGGCGCCGGATTCTGGCGGCGCTGCAGCAGCTTCAGCTTCATGAACGCCATGATCTTTTAACCGAATGCCGCGGATCGCCGGGGCTGGATCTTCTCCAGGAACGGGACGTCTCCGTCACCACGATGGGACGAAGCGTAGCGGATGATCGAGAGTTCTTTCTCCACGCCAGCGCGGCCGGCGCCGCCGCTGCTACCATGGTCGAAATGCGGGCGCAACGGGCCGAAGCCGGGCCAGCGACTCGCCGGCCATTCTGAAGCATGAAGGTGTTTTGCCAGGGGATAGAAAAGGACGCAGCGATGATCAGCAATAATCCCGATACACCGGAGATCATAAGCGAGGAGACCATCTACACCGGGCGTAGCGTAAACCTGAAAAAAGCGAAGCTCCGGACCGCCGAGGGGAAGATACTCGAGCGAGAGGTTGTGGAACACGAGGCATCGGTAGGTATTCTGCCCATTACCGAGGATGGCCGGTTCGTGTTCGTGCGGCAGTTCCGCGCTCCCGCCCGAGATCGCCTGCTGGAGCTTCCCGCAGGAGGCATCGAACCGGGAGAGACACCGGAGCAGGCGGCGGCGAGAGAGCTATGCGAGGAGATTGGCGAAACTCCCGGCAGTCTGCGCCGCGTGGCCGGTTTCTTCCTGGCGCCCGGCTGGGCTACCGAGTACATGCACGTTTTCATCGCCAGCGGGCTAACGCCGCAGACTGCGCAAGCGGATGACGATGAAGATATTGAAAAAGAGCTTCTGACGCCTCGCGAGGCGCTTGCCGCGATAAGCAGCGGCGAAATCGCCGATTGTAAGTCCGTGGCGCTGATTGGGATTTATTTTGCAGAGATGTACATGAACCGGGCCAATCGCGCAGATCCCTGGCTGAACGATAACCCGGACGAGTTTTAAGCTCTGCGTCGCCTAACATTGATCATGAAAGGGGATTGGACATGTCAGTTGCGGAGACGATGATCGCGTTGATCTGTGTGATCGGCGGCGCAGCGCTTCAATGGCGCTCGCGCGCGAAGGGCGCTCTGGATATGCAAATTCTCGGCGCAATGCTCTGGTTGGCCGGGCTGGTCCTTCTCATGGACTGCCACTGGCACTTTCTCACCGAACCCGAGCACTGAGAACGTATACAACGAGGGCGCCGAATCTATGATTGCGACGAGGCGCGGCGCCCAATGAGCCGCGCCTCGCGCCCGGTCTCATTTGAGGATGTAGACACGCAGCCGGTGAGCGCCATACCGATCCGCTTCGCGCGGTGACGGCACGCAAAGATCGATACGCCGGCCCTTGATAGCGCCTCCCGTGTCGGCGGCGACGCAATAACCGTAACCGGGAACGTAGAGGTGTGTTCCCAGCGGAATGACCCGTGGATCCACCGCGACAATACCTCGATGCGCACGCACACCTGTCGCGGTGATCCCGTTGCCGCTCCCTCCTAAGTACACGTCGTACTCGGTCGCAAGCATATCAACGCAGCGCCGGACTCCGCCCAGGCTTCGGGATGCAAGAAAGGCGTCTGTGCCAACCAAAATCAGCCGATTCTCGGGCTTGCGATCCCAACCGGTCTTGACCACGCTGCGGCTCACCTCTCGTGGGCCCAGCATCGTGATCTTGAGATGCTCTTCCTTGATGCCGTTTACGCCATGCTGCGCAAGGGTTTGCCGCCCTGGCAAAATACGGGTGGTTTTCTTATAAATCGTCTTGAACGGAACGGGTATCTTCACTGCCACCATACGAGTGTGCAGTCGATTAATGTTGATAGACATGCCATCGAAAGTTCGACAGCTCAGAGCCGGATGGATCTCGTCGCCGGGTTGTAAAGTCACTCCAGCCTGGGCCAGAAGGCCGGAGAGAACGACAGCGTCGGAAGTCACCGTGCGGGACTTCCCATTCAGGGTTAGTGTCGCCTTAAACTCAGGACGGGTCTCCGCGCGTGCTGAGACTGTCCGATTTGCCAGGTTGAACGCGCCCACGAGCGCGAGGGTAAGGGAGGCGGCCGCGAGGCCGCGAGCAATGGTCATGCGTTGACTTCCTTTCTCGCGTTAGCGATAGATGTCAGGGGTCGATCAGTCTCCCATCATAAGCGGAGCAGCCCGTTTCTCAATAATCCCGATTGCGATCACAAGTTAGCCCCCCAGTTCGGCGCGAGCGCGCGTCCGTAACCGGTGATAAAGCCAATCTCATTCCTTGCTTGCGCGCAGCGATCGAGCGAAAGCTCCCGCATTGATTCCGTGGCGCCCGTGAGGGCGTTCAATACGGTAGTACGCTAAATCTCTGCTCGTGATTCGTCGAGAACAAGCGGCCGTTGACGCCATTCGTCGAACGGTCTGATCTCTTCCCTCGCATATCGCTGGTAAACGTCCATCGCGTCCTGGCCTTTGAGCGGGACGATCTCCAGCGGACACGGAAGCCACTCAGTGTGGCCAAATAGCCGGCAGATTACCGGCCGAACCGGATAAATGGAACACCGGTTTTTCTCCGTGTCCCGAAACTGGCAGAATTTGGTAACCGGCCAGCCGGGTATGCTTTTTTCCTGCGCCGCAACGCGCGCAGCTTCGTCCGGGTTCGAGCGCAGGTGCGTTTCGATCCTTTGGTACTCGCTGCGCGTCATTCGCACGCCTTCCGTACACCGCAGCCCACAGCCGTCGCACCCATCGCACAGGCGCATCGGAAGCGATTCACTGTAGCGTTCGGCCTCTTGCTGTTCGCAAGAAGCGCGCACGACTGGAGAGAGGGACGGGTTTTCGTTCCCGCCATCCTCGCAAGCGCCGCCGGCCAGATGCTGTCCGGTTTCAATGCTGCGCGAAGCGCCGTGAAGGCTCATCGCGTTCTCCAGTAGACGCATTAGGGCCAGTTTAGAAGCCTTTGCTCACTTTTGTCAATCATTATCGCTGAATTGACTAATTCTTTGTGACGAAAGTCATCTCACTTTTTTGTCCTCGCCGGCGCCGTTTCGCTCGATCTATCCGGCGTTCCGCGCGAGGAATAGCCCGCGCCAGGGCGAAGAGTACGTATATCCAATATTTTGGCGATGCGTTTCAAAAGAAGAGGAGCTACGACTTGCCGGACAATCTGAAAGACGCTTACCGACTGCTTTCCAACACGCTGGCGTCTCGCGGTCTCAACGTGGATCGGATGAAGCAACGGATGAAAGCCGTTGAAATCGAAACCCCATCCTGGGGCTATTCTGATTCGGGCACCCGGTTCGGTGTCTTTCGCCAGCCCGGCGCGGCCTCAACGATTGAAGAGAAACTAGCCGACGCCGGCCAGGTGCAGCGGTTCACCGGCGTCGCGCCGCTGATTGCGCTGCATGTTCTCTGGGATCTTGATGTTCAGGCGCGTGAACACGATTGCGTTCTGGAGCTGGCAAAACAGCATGGCGTCCGGATCGGCGCGATGAACCCCAACGTGTTTCAGGACCAGGAATATGCCCTCGGAAGCATCACCAATCACTGCTCTTCCGTGAGGAAACGAGCGATCCGGCATATGATCGACTCGGTCGAAATCGGGAAGGCTCTCCATTCCGACGTGCTCAGCCTCTGGTTTGCTGACGGCACGAACTACCCCGGCGAAGCGGACTTTCGGGAGCGAAAGCATTGGGCGCAGGAGTCCCTGGTCGAGGTTTACCGTTCAATGCCGCCCAACATGCGCATGTTGATCGAGTACAAACCGTTCGAACCGGGTTTTTATCATACCGACATCGCTGATTGGGGTATGGCTTTTACGTTTGCCCAGGGATGCGGCGACCGGGCGCACGTGTTGGTGGATCTGGGGCATCATCTTCACGGCGCCAATATCGAGCATATCGTCGCCTTCCTGATCGACGAGGAGCGTCTCGGCGGTTTCCACTTCAACAATCGCAAGTACGCGGACGATGATCTCACCGTAGCAACCGTCAATCCGCTGGAGCTGTTCCTCATCTACAACGAACTGGTGAAAGCAGAGGACCATCCCAATGGAAATCCGCCTATCGCCTATATGGTGGACCAGAGCCATAACACGAAACTTAAAATCCCAGCGATGATCCAAACAATCAACCAGATTCAGATCGCGCATGCAAAGGCCCTTTCAATCGACCGGGCCGCGCTCGCCCGCGCGCAGCGGGCCAATGATCTTGTGGGAGCCGAGACCGTGATACAGGAGGCGTTCAACACTGACGTGCAGCCGCTCATCCGGGTGGTACGCGAGGAGATGGGCTTGGATCCCGACCCGCTCCGCGCCTATAACGAGAGCGGCTATCAGGAGAAGATTACAGCGGAGCGCGGGATGCGTCGGGGTTCCGGTGGCTTGGGACAGAGCTGATCCCGATGCGGCTCACCGGACGCCTTGCTATCGGGGCCGCGTTCGGGTCAGATCAGGATTCGAACAGGATAACCAATGGCAGATCCGGCGAGACAGGCGACAACCGAATCGAAGACGGCGCCGGTCACGCTGCGAGCCGTGCTGTTTGGGCTCGCGCTGAGCGGCATTCTCGGGGTGGTGACGCCGTTCACCGATCTTCGAATCCAGGGCACCTGGATTGCGGCTTCACACCTCCCGATGGGGCCGCTCTTCGTACTGATGCTGCTCACCGGCCTGGTTGGCGCAGCGAGCGTCCGGCGCGGGATGGGGCGCCTGCGAATCACCCGCGCGGAGATGGCGACCGTCTATATCCTCATGCTTGTGGGCGCCGGAATTCCTTCGTTCGGCCTCACGGAATACCTGGTCCCCACGCTCGCCGGTTCCAACTACTTTGCCAGCGCCGCCAACAAGTGGGCTGAGACATTTTATCGCTATATCCCTCGCTGGCTGGTACCCTACAGTCCTCATGGCGCCCCGCAGCAGCCGGCGATGCTCAGCTTTTACGAGGGTCTCCGGTTCGGGCAGTCGATTCCGTGGCGGCCCTGGATAACGCCGCTATTACTCTGGAGCCTTTTCGCTTTCACCCTGTTCTTCTGCTATCTCTGCCTGGCCGCTATTTTGCGCCGGCAGTGGATTGATAACGAGAAGCTGCCATTCCCGCTCGCGCAGCTTCCCATCGAGATGCTGCGCGAGGATGGCCGGCCGTTTCTGCGTAACCCGCTCATGTGGCTTGGTTTCGCTGTCCCGATGATTGTTCATGCGTTCAACGGGCTTCACCAGTACTATCCGTCGGTACCTTCGATAACGCTCAAACTCGAGCTAAACCCTTATTTCACCGCACGGCCGTGGAATGGAATGGGTCTCTTCTGGCTCTGGGTTCTCTTCAGCGTCATCGGATTCACCTATTTGCTGCCGCTAGACCTCTCGTTCAGCCTCTGGTTCTTCTTTTTGCTGTTCAAAGCGCAGGAGGTTATCTTATCGGCGATGGGAAACCAGCCGGCCTACGCGGGGCCCTATCCGGTGCAGGTGTTCGCGGCGCAGCAGATGCTCGGCGCTTTTATCGTGCTCTTCGGCAGCCTGATCTATCTCGCCCGGCCCCATTTGAAGCATGCCTGGTCGGAGTTCTGGCGCCCCACAAGCGCCGATCGACAGGAGCCGATGAGCTTCCGGGTGGCGATCGGCGGCCTCGCCATCGGGACGCTTGCCCTAAGCGGCATGTTAGCGGCCGCGGGGATGAGCTTCCCGCTCGCGCTCGCCGCCATCTTGCTGCTTTATTTTATTGCGATCACCCTCACTCGCTTCGTTTCGGAGAGTGGGCTGTTGTTTATCCAGGCGCCATTTCGGCCCAGCGACCTTATGGCGCAGGTGGTGGGGACCAGCGCACTTGGTCCGGCGAACCTGACCATCTTCGCTTTCGTGCAGCGCATCTTCATGTTCGACCTGAGAACCTTCCTGCTGCCAAGCTTGCTGGATGGCTTCCGGATCGCGGACAGCCGGGGTCTCAATCGCCGCTCGCTCGCTCGCGCCATGATGCTTTCGGTCGGGATTGCGGCCATAACGTCGTTCGCTTCGGTGCTCTGGATTGGCTATACCTATGGAGGGGTCAATCTCCAGTCGTGGTTCGCCATTGGGAGCCCGACGGGCCGTTTCAACGAGCTGCAGTCGCAGATTGCGACCCCGCGGCCGCCAACGGTGGGGACGTTTGGATGGACCGCGCTGGGGGTGGTAATCATGTTATTGCTTTATGCGCTCCGGCTGCGATACGCCGGATTCCTGCTTCACCCCATGGGATACGCGATGGGGCCGAGCTGGCCGATGATCCAGCTCTGGTTCTCCATTTTCATCGGTTGGCTCGCCAAGTCAGCCCTGGTGCGGTACGGCGGCACCCGCGCCTACGTGCGCGCGCGGCCATTCTTTCTCGGGCTGGTCCTTGGCGAGTATTCCGCCGCGTTCCTCTGGCTCATCGTGAACGGGCTGACCGGCGTGAAGGGGTTCTCGATCGGGCTTACCTGAAGCTATTTCGGCAGGATATTGCCGTGCTCGTCCAACTCCTGCGGCACGATCTCATCGGGCGGAATCCATACGACTTTTCCATTTTTCCATGCGGCGACCGGGTGTCCGGTACGCTTATGATCCAGCATGGCGTCTCGCACGGCCAGCCTGAAGCGCCGGAGAGTCTCTTGCGGATCCATCAGTTTTTGCTCTTCCACGGTCATTTTCACTCAGCTCCCGCCATCTCGACAATTCTATCCCAGATGGTCTTATTATACCAAATTACGGGGCCTTCGTGGACTCCGCGCGCAACCAACTCGGGCCCCTCGGGCTCAATGTTGGCGTACGCCTCCCACGTGTCGGCCATCGGCATGAAGATCTGATAGAAATGTCGGATCCCGGAAACGTAGCGCCGCCGAACGGTATCCTCCGGGATGGAGTGTCCGCCGCGTTCCACACGGTCTGCCACCCGCTGCACCGACAGATCTGCGGTCGGAAGCCAGAC
>DASRZA010000496.1:0-14770 GCA_035686845.1 Armatimonadota bacterium
CCGTCCTCCGTCCTCCGTCCTCCGTCGATTGTACGTCCTCCGTCCTCCGTCCAGGCTCCGCGCCCGCGGCCGTCATCCGCAGTATCATAAGCTCAAGCACGAGCCGGTGCTGCGTATTCCAGCGCAGCTCACGCTCGGCGCGGGCGGTGTATTCAAGAATCGACATTCCGACGGCCGGAGTGAGGGGAACGAGCGGTCGCGCCGGATCACCGGGAGATCCGAGCGACTTGAGGAGGCAATCGCGAACAAAATCGGCGAAATTCTGGAGAAGCTGCCGGATATCCTTGCCTTCGGAAAGCAGCGAATCGAGTGTTCGGAGCGCGAGCAGAGCGTTTTGATCCACGATGTGTCGGGCCAGCTCCGCCAGGGTTTCGTCCTCGATGGCCCCCAGCACCAGGCCAACGTCACGGGCGGTTACGCTGCTATCGGCGTACGAGATCACCTGTTCGAGCAGACTGAGCGCGTCACGCCACCCGCCCTGCGCCGCCCGGGAGATGAGCGTGGCAGCGGCCGGCTCGATCTCGATCCCCTCTTGCTGCGCGACATATTCCACCCGGGATCGCACCTCGTCGAGAGAACCGCGGCGGAATTCGAATCGCTGGCAGCGGGAGACAATCGTGGCCGGAACTTTGTGGATTTCCGTAGTCGCCAGGACAAAGACGACGTGCGGCGGAGGCTCTTCAAGAGTTTTGAGCAGTCCATCGAACGCCGCGCGAGAAAGATCATGCACCTCGTCGATGATATAAACTTTGTAGCGGCCTTCGGCAGGAGCGTAGCGCGAGTTATTGATGATCACCTCGCGCACGTTATCGATTCCGGTCTCAGAGGCCGCGTCTACCTCAACCACGTCGAGCGCACGTCCGGACATGATGCCCACGCACATCTCGCACTCGCCGCAGGGCGTTGAAGTCGGGCCGCTGTCACAGTTGAGGGCTCGGGCGAGCAGGCGAGCCGTGGAGGTTTTACCTGTGCCGCGAGGGCCGCAAAAGAGGTAGGCGTGGGCGACCCGGCCGCTCGCCAGGGCATTCTGGAGCGTGCGGGTGACGTGCTGCTGTCCGACGACTTCATCGAACGATTGGGACCGGTACTTCCTGTAGAGCGACTGGTGAGCCATCTAAGAGTGACCGGATTGACGGGGAGGTAGAATGACCCTGGCCGGAAAAGAAGCCAGGGTCATTCTGCGGTGAAAGTATTGATCGTGCGCTCACCTTCGACAAGATCTACGCGAGCGATACCGCCGCAGGTAACTCCCACCCGGAAAATCGCGGCGCCCACAACAAAATCCTTACCGCTGCTTCCTTCCGGATCTGACGGGGTTCGAACCTGTTGTGTCGCACGACTCCAGATGATCAACGCTCCTTACGACAGCCGGCCCCACATAGACCAGACCTCAATATGAGTATTCGCCCCCGCTATAGCGGATTGCGGGTTACAGGACACCGCCAGCTCCCCGGCATAGCACGACCAACTGGCGGAGAGAGAGGGATTCGAACCCTCGAGTCGGTTTAACCCGACTACGCGATTTCCAGTCGCGCGCCCTAGGCCAGACTAGGCGATCTCTCCCTGGTAAAAGAACAGCGCCCTCGGCAGATCGGCCACCAAACGGATTCGTCGCCGGGCAGAATCTGGTGCGCCCGGCAGGATTCGAACCTACGATGCAGGCTTCGGAGGCCTGTGCCTTATCCACTTGGCCACGGGCGCATCATCCACGCCGCGAGCAGCGGGACACCACCAGATTATAACATGCGCCTGCCACGGCGTCAACGCGATTGCGGCGTGGGAGGTCCATAAGCCTCCAGCTCGGTAACCTGAACTTTGCTGTCGGTGTAATTGGTCGCCTTTGGCCCCATCAGCACCGACATCCAGTGGCGGTCGCCCTGCCAGCCATCGTTGATGCCGGTGATTTTCATACGGATTTTTTGCGTGCGCACGGGCGCGAACTCGCGCTCGAATACCCAATCAAATTCGTCCTTGCCCGAACCCACGGTCCGCCATTTTCCGTGATCATCCACCTGGAACAGAAAATCCCGCGGCGAAGCGCTCACGGCCGGCAGGTAGCAGAGCGCGATGATCCTATTGATAACGCGGGGAACTGGAAACGTGATCTCGAGCCAATCCGGTCGGGTCGGACTCGGGTCTTTTTCGGCGCTCTGCCAGGCGGTGCGGCCCGGGATGCCGATCACGTCTTCCCAGAGGTTCCAGTTTCCATCGTTGGCGAACGACGCAGGATGCTTCGGATCCTCGGAGGACGCGGCGGCCGACGCGCCGGCCGCAGCGCCGGCGACGTTTCGGCCAAACGGCGATGTGACGATCGTGAATGATGCTCCCTTCTTGAGAAATAGATAGATCGGCTCACCGGATAGGCGCAGGGTCGTCACGCCATGATCCGGCTTGAACGGCTCGGGATTGCCCATGTAGCTCACCATCGAGAGCATTTCCGGCGCCCGAGCTTTTAGCGTGATCGGGAAGTCAAAGGTCCATGCGGCGATCATGTCAGAGACGGGACCGGAGAACCGGGCGAGATAAATGCCCTTGTACGGGGAAGGCACGTCTCCGACATATTTCATGCCGGCGCTGCTCTCAGCGAGGAAACGCAGCGCCGCCGCCGAAGGCAGCCACGAATTCTCGCTGCCGGCCTCACCGCTCCCTGAAAGATACCAGTCTTCAAATCCGTGCCACGCGGGATAGAAGTAATACTGGTGGTCGGGTTGGATGCCCAGGCGCCATCCCTGGAGGAACTGCCGCACCGTGTACCGTGCGCACTGGCCCTTGGGCGCGTTGTCCCACGCGTATCCCTGCTCTGTCTGCCAGAGAGCCTTGTCGCCGTCACCGTTCTTCGCCATCCACTGGCGCAGCTCAGCGATGGTCGCAAGGTTACCGAACTGCTCCCAACTCTCGCCCGGTCCGGGATAAGTGTGCGTCGAGAAGTTATCGATCAGCTTGTCGGCGCCCACCTTATCGATGACATCTACGAATTCCAGTGTTTGCTTCAGTGAAACGCACGCCGGACCCATCACGATGCACGTGGGATCCGCACGTTTGGCGCCATGGGCGAATGGCGTGAGGCTCTGCTTCACGTAGTTCGCCGGCGTGTAGCTGAAGTTCGGCTCGTTCTCGACTTCCCAGACATGACAGCGATCCTTGTAACGCGAGACGAGCGCATAGGCCATGGCTTCATAGACCGGGGGTGTCGCGTACGGTGGGCGGGAGTTGGCCTGGAAGAAATACGTAATATGATACTTCTGGCTCTGCGCCAACGCGGTGTTAAAGAGATCATCCAGGCTCCTGGTATTCATCCAGACCGGCGGATCAGCGCCAGCCACTGGGACCCAGCCATCCCCCTTCGGCGCATGATTGGTGAAGAAGTCCCCAATATTGTGACTCTCCCGGATGCCGCCGATGCCAATCATGCCCATCACAGCGTAGTCGGAGATCGATTTACCCGCCAGCGAGTCGTCCCGGTTGATGAGGCCGGGGACCCGGTGAATCGCGGTGAAACGGGTCAGAAAACTGCTTGGAAGAAACCGGCCTCGCGGATCGGATAACGTAAAGAGTACGTAGTACCATCCTGAACCAGGCAGCCTCAGCGTAACCGGAACGCGGGTGTGCGCAGCCGCGGGGTCGAGTACGATCGGCGCGTCGCCTTCCCCGGCCGGCTGGTCGTGTATATCCGTGAGCCTCCAGTGGAGGTTCAGAGTTCGAATTCCCGCGTCGATAAGGTACTGGTAAGAGGCCCGGTCTCCCATGTCGATCTGCCAGGTACACAGTTCATTCACATAATAGAGGCTTGCGGTTTTCTCACTGCGCGGCACGAAAACCGGCGCAGGCAGCGTATCCCGCGCGGTCGACGGCTCCATCGTGAAGATGATCGGGAATGGCCGGTTGGCGTCCATCAGCGATCGTCCCCAGGAATAATCTCGAATGGCGCCGGCCGACTCGTAGTTGAAGGGCGCGCCCCAGGCCTGCACGTACGCGTGGAGATTGAACTGAGGGTAGTGGAACCGGACCATCTGATTACGACTCGACGGCACGGCCGGAACGCCGCGAACTTCGCCATGATCCACAAAATGTGTGGCCTCACCGCCGGTCGTAACCGACTTATCGTTCAAGAGCTCGATGCCGAGGAGGCGCTTGGAAGCGTGGAACTGGAACTGAGCGTAGCCTGTGCCCCGCCACGTCGGAGTGATGGTAAATCCATCCGGCCGGAACGTATAATCGATCTCCGCCTGGCCGGCGCCCTTAAGATGGACCAACAGCGTATCCCCGGTCGAATGGCTCTGGTCCATCACCAGCTTTGCGTTTGGCTGGTAGGAAACCGGATCGCCGATTGCCTCGACCCCGTGCGCCTGAAAAGAAGAGAGATAGCCGTCTTTGTTGACGGCAGCGGTGTATTCAGGAGTCGAGATACTCCAGCTTCCGTCGGCCGCATGGACGAATTGCGGCGCAAAGTCCGCAGCCCGGGCGGGTTGGTTGGCGGCGCCGGCTGCGCAAAGCACAGCGAACAGGATGAAAGAGCGGAGACATTGGACCCGCGCGATCCGGGATCCCATTGCGCTGGCATTGGCGCATGTTGTGTGGTGAATGATGTTCATGCTCCTGAAATAACTTTGATCCGCTCCGAAGTTTGTGACCGTCGCCCGGATCGGAGGTACGAGCAGACCCGTGAAGATCCGGAAAATGCGAGGCCCTTAAGAAGTCGTTTCCACGTCCGGGTGGTTTTCCCTCTCTGAATCGAATCGGAATCGATCGCTTGCAGGGATACGACCGGGCTGCTTAGAAGATATACTTATGCCTAAGCATGATACCTTCCTGAAATCCCTCTATCGTCCCGGCATCCGGGACGCCGCGTCCCTGCTCTTCCCCGAGACGGCGTCCCAGATCCGCTGGGACCAGCTTCACTGGCTCGATAAGGAGATCACTATTCTGGGGCCCCGGCGCCGTTCTGTAGTGGCAGATCTGGTGGCCGCGACGCGGGACGTGGAAGGGCGTTATACCCAGATCCTGGTTCATCCTGAGCTGCAAATGCGCGCGGACAGCGATATGGGGTGGCGAGCGCTGCAGTACAACGCTGGACTCACACTGCGATCCGGGCGATCGGATACCCGAGTATTGACTATGGTATTCTATCACTGTGCCGGAATGGGCGGCATCCAGCGAAAAGAATATCGACTTGACTTCTATGACTCTTATACGCTGGGAGTGGGATACTGGAGCGTGGGACTGGGAGATCTGGAAGCACGGGACTATGTGGACCGTGATAATCCGATGGCATGGGCGCTGGCGTCATGGATGCGGCATACAGGCTTTTCGAGGCCCGAATTAAGATTGACGCTGCAGGAAAAGATCTTGCGGAGGGTGCATGACGACGAGTATCGGGAGGCGCTGCTGGGCGCCGTGCAGGAGTACTTTACTCTAAATGAAAAAGAAAGGGCGGAGGAGCAGCGGCTCCGGACGTCGAAACAGTATGCGGAGGTGCAAGAAATGCTGGTAGGGGATCTGGGAAAAGCAGAGCAGCGAGGGCTTCGGACAGGTCGGCGAGAGGGGGTACTGGAGTCCTTGATGGACCTACTTGAGAGCCGGTTTGGACCGGTCCCGCCCGAGATTCAGAATCGCCTCAAAAATGAACGGAGCCTTCCGCGACTACGAGAATTGGTACGATTGGCATCTATCGCGCCAAACCTGGACGTAATCGAGCGTTCGCTCTAATTCAAGGGCGACGGAGTGGATCCATTGGCATCGGAAACGAATGCCGCCTCACGGATCCTCGGCGTTCAGCGCATTCAGCCACGCGTCCGCATTGGCGTCGCTTGGCATACGCCAGTCGGCGCGGGGCGAAAGACTGACCGTGCCCACCTTGGGGCCATCGGGGATACAGCTTCGCTTGAACTGGTTGTGAAAGAAGCGCTTCAGGAATACCGTGAGCCACTTCTTGATTTCTTCGGGTTCGTAGTCGCTGGCGAACGCCTGCCGCGCGAGTAAGAAGATCTTCTCCGGACTGGCCGCCGCCCGGACGAAGTGAAAGAGAAAGAAATCATGCAGAACGTACGGTCCAATGAGCGATTCGGTCTCCTGGCTGATCTTCCCCTCTTTGGTGGGCAATAATTCCGGCGAGATGGGTGTCGCCAGCACGTCGTGCAGAAGCTGGCCCACTGCGCCCGCGAATTCTACGTCCGCCGCCCATCCAACGATATATTGAATCAGCGTTTTCGGAATACTGCAGTTAACGGCGTACATGGACATGTGGTCGCCGTTGTAAGTACTCCATCCGAGCGCCATTTCGCTTAAGTCGCCGGTCCCAATGACCATTCCGCCGACGTTATTCGCCAGGTCCATCAATATCTGGGTTCTTTCACGGGCCTGAACGTTCTCAAACGTGACGTTCATGGTATCCGGGTCGGGCGCCGTGCCGGCCGTGAGCGCCTGGTGAGCCGGATGCTGGATATCCCCGAGATGCTGAAGGCACGCCGGCCGGATATCCACCTCCAGCGGCGGCTGCCCGGTGAGCGCCTCGGCGAGCGCGAGGGCGTTCTGACGAGTGCGATCGCTCGTGCCGAATCCCGGCATCGTCACGGCCACGAGGTCGGCAGGATCTCGCTCCAGGAGGCGAAGGGTTTTATGGCAAACCAGCGCCGCGAGCGTGGAATCCAGCCCACCGGAAATACCCACCACGAAGCGGGGATGGCCGAGCTGCTGCGATCTCCGGCCCAGCGCCGTGGTCTGAATGCGGAAAATCTCTTCGCAGCGGTGCGAGCGATCCTCCGATTCAGCGGGTACGAATGGCGTTGGATTCGCCGGCCGGCGGAGCGGCAGGTCTTCACGCCGCAGCGCCTCAATGGGCCCGGCCGATATCGTGGTAACCAACCGACCCGGCTGACAGTCCGAGAAGCTGGTCATCCGCTGACGTTCGACGATCAGCCGCTGCAGGTCAATATCCCGGATGAGCAGCGTCGACCGGTCCAGGGCGAAACGCTCGCTCTCGCCAATGATTCCGCCATTCTCAGCGATGAGGCAGTGGCCGCCATACACGGTGTCGGTTGTGGATTCTCCGGGTCCGGCCGCAGCATAAACGTAACCGCAGAGGCATAAAGCCGAGTGGCCTCGCAGCAAAACGTCACGCCGGAATTCAGCTTTGCCGATCAGATCGACACTGGCGGAAAGGTTGAAAATGAGCGTTGCTCCGCTGGCGGCCAGAACCGCGCAGCGGGGGATTGGCGCCCACGCGTCTTCGCAGATTTCTATTCCCAGCGTAAAATCGGCCTGGTTGGGAACCGTGAAGAGCAGGTCCGGAGTAAAGGGGACCTCTTCACCAAAAAGCCAGGCGACCGGTGGACCGCTGTGGTCTCGGGCGGCCGCGAAGAACCGTTTATCGTAGTATTCGCTATAGTTAGGAAGGTAAGTCTTGGGGATCACGCCGAGGACGCGTCCCTGTTGGATTGCAACAGCGCAGTTGAACAGCCGGCTGCCCACGGCCAGAGGCATCCCCACCAACGTGATCAAGCTGGCGGGCGCGCCGCCGGTTTTCTGCGCCTGGAGCAGGAGATCGAGCGCGTCCAGTGCCCCTTCAAGCAGCGTTCTCTGGAGGAATAAGTCGCTGCAGGTGTACCCCGTCAGGCACATTTCGGGCAGAGCGAGCGCCGCGCAGTGGGATTCACCGGCCTGGCGCATCAGATCCAGAATGACCTCAGCGTTCCGGCGCGGATCGGCTAAGAAGAGCCGCGGCGATCCCGCAGCGATCCGCACAAATCCATACTGGCCCAGGCCGTTCGCCCTAGCATCCATCCGGAGCTCTCCATCTTCGCAAAACCGGGGCGGCAGGAACCGCCGCGGAGTTTCTGACTGGCCGCCTCCTGAAGCCCGTACGCTGCTCATAATGATGATAGCCCAGGTTTCGTCGGATAACACGGCGACGTCTTTTCCGACGTACCGTCGGAAAGCAGCGGCCGGGTCTCGCTGAATTGGGACGCGGCATTACACCGACGACGATTCAAGAAAAAAGGAAATCGGAATGACTGTTGATTTGCTGGCGATCGGCGCGCACATGGGAGATGAAGTTGCCTGGGGGATGGCGCTCGCTGCGCACCGCCGCCAGGGCATGACAATCGGTCTGCTCCACCTGACCCCGGGCGAAAAGGGGCATAAAACACTCTCGCCCGAAGAGTATGCGGCACAGAAGCGAAGAGAGGCCGCGGCGTGCGCCGAAGCGCTGGGCGCCGAGACCTGGGCGTTAGATTATGGCGATGGTGAGCTGCCGGTAAATGACGAGGTAAAACTGGCGGTTGCGGACGTGATCCGGGAGGCAAAGCCCGAACGGATTATCACCCACTGGCCTGGCAGCATGCATAAAGATCATACCGCGGCGGCGCAAAACCTGCCCGACGCCATTTTCTACGCCGCTCTACCCGCGTTCCGACGTTCATTGCCCGCTCACTGGGCCGGCCGGTATTATTTTGGAGAGAACTGGGAAGACCTCCGCGGATATGAGCCGGAAATCTTCTTAGAGATCCTGCCGGAAGATATTGCGAACTGGGAGCGTGCGATGCGCTGCTATGCTCTCTTCCGGGGCGAGGTGAGCACGTTCCCGTACATCGACTATTACCGTTCGCTCGCACGTACGCGCGGGTGCGAAACCGGCGCCGAATTCGCCGCGACCTTTGCCATTCCGCCCGAATCCCGGCGCCGCAAGATAAAATCGCTGCTGGATTGAGGGCGGAGGAGCTTGGAAGGATGAAGGATGAAGGATGAGTCACAAACGCTGAAGATACAGGCCCCTCTTCCCGTTTCGGGGAGAGGCCGGGAGAGAGGTCTGACGCGTGAGGCGCGGGCCGCACAGGCGCGGAGGCCTACGCCACCAGGAGCGGTTCGTTTCTCCGCGCACGCGCCTCCCGTCCCGCGCTCGTTTCCTAATTTCCCAATTTCTCGATCCTCCGTCCTCCGTTCTGGGAGACCTATTTATGCGTTATTGCTACTTCTGCATCGTACTCGTTCTGCTGTTCGCCCGGTCGGCCGCGGCGGCGCAGTACCGGGCGCCGTTGATGGCGAAGGCGCCGGTGATCGACGGCCGGATTGAGCCGGGCGAGTGGTCGGGCGCTATTCGGATCGATGGATTTGCCTGGCAGGGGGTATTGGAACGCCGCCGCGCTACCGGCTATGTAGGCGCCGATGCGGCTCACCTTTATCTCGCGATTCGCTCACAACTCCCAGCTCATGGCAATCTGCTTACCAGCGTCAAGCGCGATGGCGCCAATGTCGTTTATGACGATGCCGTCGAGTTCTGGGTGGACCCGGATCTCGGCCACCCGCGCGGTCATCAATATCAGCTTCTTCTCAACTCCACGGGCGCCCGTTTCTACCAGGCGCATCCCTTCGGCGGTCTGCCCGAAGACCCATCATGGCAGGGGAATTGGAAGGTCGCCAGCCAGCTTCATGACGGCTGGTGGGACTGCGAGGTCTCCATTCCGGTCGCGACCGTGGCGTCCGGCCGGGCCATCACAGACGGGGCCTGGGGAATCAATCTCTGCCGCGACTGGAAGCAGGACTGGGCGTGGTCCTCAACCGGGGGAAAGGATTACGCGCCTTCTGACCGATTCTCGTTTACCACGACGCCGGCGCCCGTACCGGGCGTGGAGTTGCGGGGCGATCCATTCACCGGCCGGCTCAACCCGGCGCTGTCCCTGACGAATCCCTCGACAACGCCTCTCACCGTTGCTGCGAATCTTTCGCTCAGCCGGGACGTAATGCCGACTCTGGCGCGCCAGGAATCGGTGACGATCCCACCGGGCGAAACGCGGGAGATCGCGCTGCAGGCCACCGACGCCGCCACGCGCCGCTACTCGTTGACCGCGCGGGCGGCCGCGCCCGATGGCACAGTTTACTTTGACCGCACCGTCTCCTGGTCCGCCGGGCCACCGTGGGAATGGACCACGAAAATACAGGTGGTTCATCCGGTTGACTTCCAGTTTGCGTACTATCCCTATCAGAACCGGATGCGGGTCCGCGTAGACGCGTCGAAGCTTCCGAGCAGCGCTGTTCTGGCTTCACTCACAGCCGTTATCCGGAAGACCCGCGGCGCCGTGATCAAAACGGTAAAGTTCGACCGATTAAAAGATGGCAAGGAGGCTCTGGAATTCAGCTTGCCGCCGCTCAATGGCGATTACGAAATTGGGCTTAAAGCCCATGGAAAGGGCGTCCCGACCGGCGAGATCGTAAAGCCATTCGAACGGCATGTTTTCCCCTGGGAGCATAACAACCTGGGGAAAAGCACGCGAGTCTATCCGCCATTCACGCCGATTCGCGTCACCGGCCGCCGGGTCTCCACCGTCCTGCGCGATCATACCATGAACAACGCGGGTCTCTGGGACCAGGTGGTGGCGCGCGGCGTACCACTGCTCGCCGCACCCATGCGCTGGGAGGCGGCTGTGGATGGAAAGCGGGTGGTCGTCAAATCCTCGCCGCTTCATTGGGAACATGTCGCAGGCGATTCCGCCCGCGCGCTTGCACAGATAAGCGCCAGGCAAATTGGCGCCAAGGTCGTCTCAACATGGGATTATGATGGGACGATGCGAGTCGATCTCACGCTCACACCTCACCCGAAGCGACGGATTGACTCTTTGACGCTGGTCATTCCGATGCGCGGCTCCCAGGCTGCCTATTACCACGCGATGGGCGACGGCATTCGAAACACGCTTTATGGCCGCGTTCCCGCCGGGAAGGGCGTGGTCTGGACGGCAAAAGAGGTCCAGAGCAGCGACCTTCCCAAAAACTTCTGTACCTATCTCTATGTCGGCACGCCGGTGCGCGGCCTCTGCTGGTTTGCGGAGAACGACAGCGGCTGGAGCTGGGATCCCTCAACACCAAACATGGAGCTTCGGCGGACCGCAGGCGGGGTAGACATCGTCGTTCATCTCGTGAACCGGCCCGTCATCCTCAACGGGCCTCGCACCATCACCTTTGGACTGCTGGCGGCGCCGGTCAAGCCGCGCATTCCCCCCGATTGGCGGCAGAAGTATCGCCGGGATCATTATTCGCTGCTGGGCACCGATATCAACTGGCTCGGGTTGGGTGACGCGGCATCCCTATACCCGGCCGGCAAGGACCTTTACCTCTGGCAGATGATCGCCCGCGGGAATCGAGAGCATCTCTCCGACGCCGACATCCAGAAGGTAATCGATAGCGGCCGCCCTTACTTCGCCCCCTATGGCCCCGAGATAGAGAAAACCTTCGAGAACCATGTTCGTTACAATCTCACCGCGCGGTACGGGACAAAGATGATCTTCTACTACAACCGGGCCAGCTACCAGGCCGCGGACGAATTCCAGACGTTCCAGGATGAGTGGGATCTCTCCGACTATCGAACGGTAGGGCCCGGCAAGAGCCGATCGGAAATTAAGATCGTCCCCTCCGAATCATATATCGACCAGGCGCTTTACTGGTATGGCAAATCATTCGACATTGGTCACAATCAGGGGGTCTACTGGGATAACTGGTTCTTCATTGGCGATTACAATACCGCGATGACCGGCGCCTATCAAGGTCCCGGCGGCTCGGTCGTGCCTTCAACCGGCATCTGGGGCCTACGGGAGCTGGCAAAGCGCACGTTCCAGTATATGAACGAGCGGGGAATGCCTCCGGTAACGATGGCGCACATGACGTCCACTGCTATTCTGCCGCTCCTCTCCTTCTGTACGCTTCAGTATGATTGGGAATGGAAATACTCGGAGGGCGACGTTCAGGACCGCTTCTCCCGCCCTTATATCCTAATGGTTTCCGATGGCGAGCTGGCCGGAACCTGGCCGGTGCTCCTCAACGACCACGGCAAGCTCGAAGATGATCCCTGGACCGGCCGAACTTTCGCCGCTGTCGCCATGCTCCACGAGCTCGACTGCCCCTACCCATCGTACACGCGAACCGGCCGGCTTCAGATCGCGATGTTCAAACCGGTCGACGAGATCCTCGCACAGCCGGGCGTCCGCGCCTATCGCTACTGGGACGATCGGCCGCAGCCCGTTCACACCGATAACCCCGACCTTCCCACAATCGTCTACTCGGTAAAGGGCAAAGAGGCGGTCTTCGCCGTCGTTAGCTATGTCGCCGCCGATTCCACTGCGAACGTCGCCATTGATCCCCGCATGCTCGGTTTCGCGCCCGGTTACCGGGTGACTGACACGGAAACGGGCCAGCCGATTCCGGTGAACGGAGATCACGTCGTCTTCCCCCTCAAACGGCATGACATTCGCATCTGCCGGATTGTACCGGGCTGACGGAGCGCCGGCGCCGCTTTGAGGCAATGAGGGATTCCAGAAGGCTCCCACGTCCAATGAATTGATAGCGTCTCAATGATCGAAGGGAGAAGCGTGATGGACGACCGGGCGGAAATGTTGACGGACGCGCAGCAGCGGCTGGAACGCGGAGATAACGAAGGAGCCGTTGAACTGCTGACGCGATATGTGGCGAAGGCGCCCGACGACGCTCGCGCTCATGCGCTGCTGGGTATGGCGAGGGCCGCGGGCCACTACTACCGTTCCGCTGTTGATGAGCTGCGGCGAGCTGCAGCGCTGGACCCATCCCAGCCATCGTACCAGTTCAATCTCGGCTGCGCTCTCGAAGCTCTCGGGGACATCGTGGCTGCGCTCGCCGCATACCAGACCGCGGTGGATCTTACTCCCGGATACCAGATTGCCCGCGAGGCGATCGTCCGCGTTACAGCCTCAGCCGCGCCCAATTCGAATCCAGCATCGGCGCAGCCCGATCCTTCGCCGGCGACGACCGTCATCCCGCAATTACAGCAGACGTCCGTGGCTGGAAATGCGCCTCCCCGTGGCACGAGTCCGTCGCGATTTAACACGCCGCCGGATCTGGTACAGGATTTAGGCGGCCTCCGCCGCGCCGACGAGCCCCCCGACCTGGTGCGCTGGATTGGGATCGGCTATGCCATCCTGGCGGTGCTCTTTGTCTTTGGGATACTTTTCACTTTCGTGGCGATTCTTTCCGCGACCACCAGCTCACTGGGACGGGCTGCCATACCTGGCCTCGGCTTTGGAATACTGAAATCCGCCATCGGCGCCGGGATTTGCGGCGGCCTCTACCGGGGGTTTGTCAACGGGTCAAGAGCCGCCTGGTACGGACAGTTCGTTGTCTCCGTCTTAGCGCTCCTCTGCCTCCCGCTGGCGTACTTCTCGCTGCTTTACCTCCTGATTCCCGCGGCCGGCGCCGGCATCCTGTTTCACTGGCGATCGCCGGTCATCCGGTCCTGGTTTGGAGTTAAATAACCGTGGGATAGTCGGGCGCGGGAGTCGGGTTAGAATAGAAGTGGTCCACACACTGCCATCTCTGCTCTTACCGCCTCTCAGCGGTGAGGCAATTTACGGTCAAAAAATGCTCGGAGAATCCTGATGCCAGACGCTTTAACAAAAGATCAACAATGGGAACGCCTCAAGAAATGGCTCAACGAAAACATAGAAGCTCTCGATCGGGGCAGCCTGGAGCGGCTTCCAGCCAGCTTCACCGGCGAAAGAGGCGCAGCAGCCCGGGACGCGTACGAAACCTGCCTGGAAGCGATGCGCTTTCTGGAAGATTGGGAGCGCTACGGCCTCCCACGGGAGGGACCGGGCGGGCATGGGGGGTGAAGGACGGAGAGAAAAGGATGAAGGATGAAGGATGAAGGATGAATCAAACGCATCAAACATCTCGCGCCCCGTACCCCGCGCCTCGTACCCCGCGCCTCGCGCCTATCGGCGGCGTATTACCGGATAACCAATATAACGTCAGGAACGGACCAGCCCCCGACAATCTCCAACCGGCGTCCGGGCGCCCGTACGCTTAGCTGTGTGGAGGGGCCGCCATCCAGGTTAAGAGCGTCTCGGCAGTCGAGCCCACCGGACGCGGCCCATAGCTTTGCCCAGGCCGGCAGCGCAATATCGTCGTCCGCGACCGCGATCACGACTTTCCCATCCGGCTGAACGCCGATACCGGTGCGTCGGGCCGACTGCGGCTTCAACTGGGAGACCTGCCCGGCCGTTACCAGAAGTGGGGAGCACTGCAGCGCCTCGGTGATCCGGGCGCCGGCGGTCAACCGGCGGGCGAAAGCAGCGACCGGCAGGATGTGCGCCGCGCCGTTCTCTATGAAGAAGACCCCGCCGCTCACGTGACGAAGCCGGCCAGCCCGGCGGGAACGATGAATGATCAAGCCGAGCGGCTTCTCCTGTGGATCGAAGAACCCGCCATTCACGGCCGCCAGCGCATTTTCGCGGGCGCGCCAATCCGGGGCGACCAGATTGTCTCCGGATAGAACCCGGATCTTCGCGGCCGGCGCCCGGAGTGCGGTAACAGCGACAGAACCCTCGTCATCGGATGCCGAGAGCATCCGCAATTCAACACCGGGCGCAATCGCGACCCAGCCCGACGGATGAGTCCGCCGCCACAATCCAAACCCCGCCACGGCCGCCAGAAGCGCCGCTATCACTAAAACCAGCCTTTTCACCCTGTCATCATACCACACGCGGGGCGCGGGGCGCGGACGGAGGATGGAGGACGAAGGACGGAGGAGAGGGCCTGGGGCTTAGGGGAGCGCGGGCGCAGCGGGCGGGCAGGCTCCTTCAGCAGAGGCTCCTCTGCCGCCGGCCGATCCGACCGCCGCGTCAGAAGGGGTACATTATTCCGCTGACGAATAAAACCCTGGGGCGTTGCGCAGGATCTGCGAAGAGAATACTATGATCACCGGGGCGCTGCACGACCGCCGTTTCCGTCTCTGGCATTTCGACGCTTTCTGCGGATA
>DASRZA010000497.1:0-24733 GCA_035686845.1 Armatimonadota bacterium
TTCTTTGAGAAGTCCTCCGTCCCACCCTCTCACCCTCTCACCCTCTCACCCACTCACCCCCTCACCCACTCACCCACTCACCCACTCACCCTCTCACACACCCACCCACTCACCCACTCACCCACCCACCGTCCTCCGTATTTCCTCGCACGTTTATTCCGGCAAGATTTCGGGTATACACTGCTTGACGTTGCTCCGGCTGACTGTCCGCTCTCGCCGCCCGCCTGTCTCCATCGCCGTGCGGCCTCTCTGGTTTGGAGAACACGGTTTGCAATTCGACATTGTATGTCACTGCCATCTTCGGTGGGATTTTGTCTGGCAGCGCCCGCAGCAGCTCATGACGAGGATGGCGCGCTGCCATCGTGTCTTTTTCCTCGAGGACGCGGCGCCGCTGCCGGAGGGTGAGGATACTCCCCGACTTGCTATCTCGCATCCCCAGGATCGACTCGTTGTGGTGCGCCCGCTGCTGCGGCGCCATACGGGCGACGCCGAACATGACGCCGAAGTGGATCGGGAGAATGCGAAGGCATTTGTCCCAATGGTCCGGGCGGCGCTGGAAGCCCACCATTTCCATACGATTGTGCATTGGTTCTATACGCCGATGGCGTACTGGCTCGCGAATGAAATCCCCTACATCGGTATTGTCTACGACTGCATGGACGAGCTGGCGTTGTTCAAGAACCCTCCGCCCGGCATTGTGGAGCGGGAGCAGGAGCTGCTTGACTGTGCCAATGTCGTCTTCACCGGCGGGCGCAGCCTCTACCTTGGGAAGGTGGAACGGCATGCCAATGTCCACATGTTCGCCTCCGGCGTGGAGGTGGATCACTTCGGCGAGGCGTGCCTTCCGGAAACGCTGGTTCCGGATGATATTGCGAGCATCAACCGGCCGCGTTTCACCTACACCGGGGTCATCGATGAGCGGCTTGATCTGGAGCTTATCGGCGCGGTGGCTCGTGAACGACCGGACTGGAGCTTTGTCATGATTGGCCCGGTGGTGAAAATCGAGGAATCGGCGCTTCCGCACGCGCCCAATATCCACTATCTGGGACAGAAGCCGTACGCCAAGCTGCCGCAATATCTTAAGGGTTCGGATGTGGCGATCATGCCGTTCGCATTGAACGACGCCACCCGATTCATCAGCCCGACCAAGACGCTGGAGTACATGGCAGCGCGCCGTCCGGTCGTCAGCACTCCGATTGCTGACGTGGTGGCCTATTATAATCGCATCGTCTGGGTAGCCTCCGGAGGCGCGTCCGCCTTCGTGAGCGCCTGTGAAGCCGCGCTCCATCCCGATGCGGCGCGCCTGGACGAGGGCGTTGCCGTCGCACGCGGCCAGACCTGGGATTCCATAGTGGATCGCATGAACGCTCTGCTGGAGGAGACCTTGAGCCAACAATGCGTGATCAGAGACAGCGTCTCCGAGCACGACCCGAATACGAAAGAATGGAGAGAGTAATGTTCTATGATACCGTAATTGTCGGTGGGGGACCTACCGGCCTGAGCGCTGCGTATCATCTGCAGAAGGAAGGCTTTGAGGACTATGTTCTCCTCGACGCCAACGAGCGCACTGGCGGCCTGGCTCGATCCATCTATGAGAACGGCTTCACGTATGACATGGCCGGGCATATCGTTTTCGTCACGAATCCCAATGCCCCTACGGCGCCGTATGTTCGAGAGTTGATGAAGGTCCTCCTGGGTGATAATGTTCATTACCAGAAGCGCGAGGCATGGATTCATTCCAAAGACACCTACACCAGGTATCCGTTTCAAGCCAACACATTCGGTCTGCCGGATGACGTGGTGAAAGATTGTATTCGGGGTGTTACAGAGGCGTTCCTCAAATTGCCCGAAGGTTATGTGCCGACCGATTTTGAAGATTGGATCTACAAAGTATGGGGTGAGGGAATCGCCAAACACTTCATGATTCCCTACAACAAGAAGCTCTGGAAGGTGCCGCTCAACGAAATGGCGCACGACTGGCTGGGCGGCCGGGTGCCCGTCCCACAACTCGAGCAGATCATTGAGGGCGGCATCTCGGAAGCCAACCCACCGATGGGACCGAACGCGCTCTTCGGTTATCCGCTTCGCGGGGGATTCCAGCGGTACATGGACGGCTTCTTGCCGTTTCTCAGCCGGGATAAGATCCATCTGCGCCACCGCGTGACCAGCGTCTCGATGAAAGACCGGGCCGTTACCTGTCTGACCGAGGGCGGCAAGTCAGTGGATATCGGTTTCAACAGTCTGATCACGACCATGCCTCTTCCGGAGCTGATCCGGATGATGGACCGGGTTCCCTCCGAGCTCCGTCAGACCGCCGATACTTTGCGCCATACCTCGATATGCTGCGTGAACATTGGGACGAACCGTGAGAAGGCGACCGACAAACACTGGATCTATTATCCCGAGAGCGACTTTACGTTCCATCGCATCTTTGTGCAGAGCAATGCGTCACCCTACAATGCCCCCGAAGGCTGCAGCTGCTTCATCGCCGAAATCTCCTATAACAGCGAGATTCCGATCGAGCGAAATGGACTTGAAGATCGGGTGGTCCGGGATCTTCATAAGGCCGGCTTGATGCAGAAGGGCGACGAAGTTCTCTCGGCAAACGTCGTCTGGATGCCCTACGCCTACGTGGTGTACGAGCCGGGCCGCAAGGCGAAGGTGGACGCGCTCAAGAACTGGCTCTACGAGCGGCAGATCTATTCCTTTGGCCGGTTCGCGGAGTGGGAATACTACAACAGCGACGGGTCCATGCTCAGCGGTCGGGAAGCCGCGCATCGGTGCCTGGCTGACCACGAGAAGAAAGCCAACGCCACCTACTCAGTGCCAGATCGAGTCCAATCCGTCGCTTAACGGCACGGAGGACGAACGGTCAGTCGATGCACCGCTCCGGTTCTGGTCGTCCCCACTACTGGGGAATCAGGGGCCAGCGACCAATATCGGCGGACCTTCGCCGTAGGCGATTACAGATACCCGAGATCATCGAGCGCCTTTCGAAGGCGCTCTTCTTCTTCCTCGGTGTAGACGTCCTCGTCGGCGTGCGGGATAAAGCCGGCCTCTTCGAGCGCCGAGAGAATTCGAAGAGCGATATCGGTGGGAGTGTCGTTGGGATGCGCGGACACGGAATGCGCGGGCGCTTCCGCCGGTTCCGCTCCCACGAAGAACAATCGATCGGTGAGCGCGTCCGAGGGTAGGGGACACGCCGCTGCAGCGAGGACCGCCGCAGAGGATTGCAGGATTCCGCCCGGTTCAGCCGGCGGGATCTCAAATACCGGAATCATGCCCATGCCGCGGGCGTGGCAGTTCCGAGCCACCAGCCGCGCCGCCTCGAGACCCGGCCCCTCCGGCCTGCCATCGGCGCCGGCGGATTGCAGGATCCACACAATCCATGGAGCGCCGCTGCCGCCCGGGTTCACGGGGATCCTCGAAAGCCGCGGGAACGCGCTCTACTCCGCAGGGGCATCACGCTTCGTCAGTTCTATAGCCTCTATCGCCGATTGCAGCCGGCCGGGAGCGATGGCTTCGTTCATGCTGCCGGTGCGATAACCTTTCAGATCCAAGGTGACGTGGTGGAACTGCAGCGAGGTGAGATGCTCAAGAATGGCGTCCACCGTCTCCGGTAGGATGATTCTGCCAAAGTCCTCACGCGGAATCTCAATCCGGGCTGTCTTCTCATCATGGTATCGAACACGGATCTGACGGAACCCGAGTTTCCGAACGAACGACTCGGCCTTATCAATTCGCGCCAGGTTTTCGCGGGTAATCCGGGTGCCGTACGGGAAGCGAGAGGAGAGACACGCCAGGCTTGGCTTATCGGCGGTGGGCAGCCCGTACCTTCGTGATAACTCCCGGATCTCCGCCTTCCCGATACCCACCTCAATGAATGGGCTGCGAACCCCGCGTTCCTCACCCGCCTTCATGCCCGGGCGATAGTCCCCCAGATCGTCAACGTGCGCGCCATCCAGCGCCCACGCGTAACCTCGCGCCCGGGCCACGTCGCCGAGGCGACTGTAGAGCTCTGTCTTGCAGTGATAGCAGCGATCAATCGCGTTGTTCGCGAATTCCTCGCGTGAAAGCTCATGAGTCGGGATTGCAATCCACGGAATCCCAATGCGAGCCGCCACGGCCCGCGCTTCAATCAGCTCGTCTTCCGGAAACGTCTCCGAATCGCCAATGACCGCCAGCGAGCGGCTGCCCAACACCTCATACGCCAGTTGCGCGAGGAGCGTGCTGTCCACTCCTCCCGAAAGCCCGATGACCACGCTGCTCATCTCCCGCAGCGCCTCCTGAAGCGCCCGGAGCTTTTCATCCAGCGTACCATCCGGCGAAACTGTGCTGATCTGCAGTAACTCCATCAATGCCTCCCGCCTCCATCTCGCCGAAACATAGCGGCCGATTAGGAGCGGCCCGCGCGCCTAAGACGCCAGGTAATTTCCATCCACCGGCTCGACCGCGATACTCATCTCGGCAAGGTATCGCATCGCCTTACGAAGGTTTTCGTCGGACCCATCCAGTTCCAGCACCATCTCTCCGGCGTCTTCACTCACACGAGCGCGCCGGATGTTCGGCATCAGATCAAAGCGCCGCGCCAGCGTCCCGATCACCGGCTCACGCACCTTGTCCGCGGGAAAAGTCAGTTTAACTCGGCAAGAAGCCATAACCTCATCCTCCCGCAATCGAGGGCACGAGAGATACTTCATCTCCATCCTTGAGGACCGTTTCGTCCTTCTGAAGGGTCCGAATATCCTCGCCGTTAACGTAGATATTGACGAACCGGCGTATCTTACCGGTGTCATCACACAGCCGATCTTGTATTCCCGGATACTTCGAGCTGAGATTTGTCACCATTTCTTTAATGGTACCCGCCTCAACCAGAACTTCATCGGAATTCGCCGTAAACTGCTGTAAAGGTGTTGGAATACGCACGCTTATCGCCATTCAATGATCTCCCTGTCGGTTCTAAATATCTCCGTGATTGTCCCATCAAAGGTCGCGAGGGAGGACGCCGCACTCCTCAAACGCCCGCATACTGGCCTTGATCGTCACCGGTGGCGGCAGATGCCGCGCCACAGCCTCAAGGGTTTTCAAACCATTACCGGTGATACTGATCACAATCGATTCGTCTCGCGGAATCCGGCCGCTCTCAATCAACTTCTTCGCGGCTGCTACGGTGACGCCGCCGGCCGTCTCGGTAAAGATGCCTTCGGTCCGGGCGAGTAACTGAATCCCCTCCACAATCTCCTCATCGGTTGCCGTGGCGCCCCAACCGCCGCTGTTAATGGCGGTTTCGCGAGCATAGTAACCATCGGCCGGGTTTCCAATGGCAATGGATTTTGCGATCGTGTTTGGCTTGCAGGGCACCAGTACATCGCTTCCGCTCGTGATCATGTTAACAATCGGAGCGCAGCCGCTCGCCTGCGCCGCATAGACTTTCGTTGGCACGTCGTCGATCAGCCCCAGCTTATAGAACTCCTGGAACGCCTTGTAGATTTTGCAGATAAGAGAGCCGCCCGCGCAGGGAACGATGATATGCTGTGGCGCCCGCCATCCCAGTTGTTCCGCAATCTCATGCCCGTAAGTCTTGGAGCCTTCCGCATAATAGGGCCGGATGTTGATGTTCACAAATGCCCATTGATACCGGGCGCCAATTTCGCTGCAGAGCCGGTTGACATCATCATAGGTGCCGTCTACCGCTACCAGGTTTGGAGCGTAAATCTGCGAAGCGACGACTTTTCCCTGCTCCAGGTCCGCCGGAATGAAGATATAGCGTTTAAGGCCGGCACGGGCCGCCTGGGCGGCCACCGAGTTTGCCAGATTGCCGGTAGAGGCGCACGCGACGGTATCGAATCCGAACTCTTTCGCTTTGGAGATGGCGGTCGCTACCACCCGGTCCTTGAATGAGAAGGTTGGATGGCAAACGGAGTCGTCCTTGATGTACAATTCCTCAACGCCAAGCGCCCTGGCCAGCTCCGTGGCGTGAACCAGCGGCGTGAATCCGCTGTTGAGGCCCGACGACGGCTCATCATTCAGAGGAAGAAGCTCCCGGTACCGCCACATGTTATCAGGCCGGCGCGATAGAATCTCACGGCTCAGGACCGTGCCAATCTTATGGTAATCATACGCCACCTCTAACGGTCCGAAGCAGTACTCACACACGTAAAGCGGTTCGGCCGGGTATTCGCGACCGCATTCGCGGCAGCGCAGGCCCTTGATATACGACATCTTATCGTTCATCTCCGAAAACTAGCGGTATTCTGTGAAACTCAAAAAAAAGCTCCCGCCCCAGGTCTGGTAGGGACGAGAGCGGAGTATTGATTCACAGTATAGGCACGCTCAATCCGTTTGTCAACGGCGCAAATCGCCGAACCCCGGCCCGTCGGAAGCCCGAGGCGCCCACGGCGCCCTTCGGAACGACGGCGCCTATCGCTGACGGGCTGTCACCTTTACGAGTTGATGATGCTCCTGGATAACGAAGCTGTCAGGTTCCACCGATTCAGTAAGCCAGACGTTGCCGCCCACGATCGACCGGGCGCCAATCCGGATATCGCCCAGAAGCGTCGCGCCGGCATAGACGATCACGTCATTACCGATGGTTGGATGCCGCTTTGTTCCTTTTACCGGAACGCTGCGATGCTGCGCCCCGAGTGTCACCCCTTGAAAGATCTTGACCCGGTCTCCAATTTCCGTGGTTTCCCCAATCACAACCCCAGTGCCGTGATCGATGAAGAAGCTATTCCCAATACGAGCGCCGGGATGGATATCGATTCCGGTTGAGGAATGAACATGCTCACTCATGATGCGGGGCAGCAGCGGCACGTCCAGGCGATACAACTCGTGCGCAATCCGGTGAACAGTGATGGCTCGAAGACCGGGGTAACTCAGGATCACCTCGGCGTAGCTCGGCGCCGCCGGATCGCCTTCATAGGCCGCCTCTACGTCGAGCATGAGGCTGTCACGGATGCCCGGAATGGCGCTGAAGAACCGGGTGACAAGGCAATCCGTCTCGCCCTGGAGATCGTCACACGCCGGTACACCCTTCACCTTTGCATAATCACCGAGCCATCGGAACGGAAGCGCCCGCAGTATCTGCTCGCTCAATGTCTGATACAGCCATTCCAGGTTGGACTGGATGACGCCTTCAGCATCGGTACTCGTAGTACACGGCCGGGACCGGAAACAGGGAAAAAAGACTTCGTCCAGGCGAGCGAGAATCCGGAACACATCCGCCGCGCTTGGAAGCGCCACCGCCGGGCTATCCGGACAGTGCCACGACGGCATATTATGCTTCGCCTTAATCTGATCGGCGGTACGCTCGATGAGAGCGGCGTCTAAAACCGGCTTTGTGGAACTGCTGGGGGATTCTATCATCAGCTCAAACCTGCCGCGCTATTTAAGATCTGAATGGCGCCTGGAGGCCAATGGCGCCCGGAGACTCAGAATGTCAGCCCATGCGCTTGAGGGCAGACTCGATATTCGCCTTGAGTGAGGCGGGAGGGTTTAGCTGCAGGGCCTTCTTAAACTCGGCCCGCGCTTCCTTCTCGCCGGATGGTGATTTTTGCAGCGCTAAAGCCAACGCGACATGCGCTGCGATGTCCTTCGGATCCAGACGGAGCGCAATCCGGAGATTCTTCTGGGCGCGGTCCATCTCTCCCAATCCCAGGTACGCAACCGCTAACCCGCGATAGACCGGCGCGGTTCGGGCGCCGAGCCGGATAGCCTTTTGGAACGCCAGCACTGCGATATCGGGCTGTTGATCCACGTGGAATTCAGCCAGTTCCGCGAGGCGCTGCGGATCGTTTTCCTTATTGATGGCGTCTTTCAGAGCAGCGGTCTCTTTCGCGGAAGGCGGTTGAGAACCGATGCTGGCGGGATCAGTATCCGCGCCCGCAGTGTTCGGGTCTGTTGGGGCCGCCATCGAAGCCGGCGGCGCCGGCGCCACGACAATACGGGGACGGTGGAGGAGCTCCTGACCAATAAATAGGCCGGCCATAAACGCCACCATAACGGCGGCGATCGTTGTCATCGCAGGCGTCCAGCCGAAAGCCGGCGCGTCGGATACCTGTGGTTGATGGTTCGTCTTCGCGTTCACGCCGCGGGTTGGTCTGGAGGATGTTCGGGCCATTTACGTTCGATTGCTCTCTATGACAACAGAGGCTCCGGCCCGGCGCTTATGAAAGGGCGCCGCAGCGGCCGGAGCCATTTAACACTTGTAACCGTTCACCCTGAAGCATCCGAGGTTGAATCAGCGAATAACGGTAACCCCCGGCCAAGGGGCCAGGGGGCCAGCGACGGTTTACCGCCGCCGGGTACCCCCACCACCCTGCAAGATCGCCAGAATATTAAGGATGAAGAGGAACAGGTTCACAAAGTCGAGATAAACCTGTGTCGCCGCAATCGTATAATCTTCGGGCGAATAGCGGAGCCGGATATTCGAAAAGTCGTAAAGCAGAAAGCCGGTGAAGATGGCAACACCAATGCAATCATAACCGAGCATGATCAGGGGAGTGTTCAGCGAAACCACGAACCAGCTTAGCACCCCGACGATAATCAACGCCAGCAGCGCCCAGAAGAGAAAGCGGCCTAAGAATCCGAAATCCTTGCCTGACGTGTAGGCGTATCCTCCAATGCCGATCACCGCAATTGCGGTGAGCAGAAATGACTCCCAAACGATGTCGGCCCCAAAGCCCTTCACGTAAGCCATCAGCAGCGGTCCAAGCATGCCACCCATCGCCACGCTGAACAGGTAGAAGCAAAGAACATTGATCCCCGGCTTCCGAGCCACCATGCGCATCACAAAGATGAGCGCAAACATAGCGATCATGAAACCGAGCCAGTAGTTCACTGCGCCTCGAAACGCATAGGACGACAGCGCGCTCACGAGTAGACCGGACGCGACCAGATAGCTTACCCGCTGAATCAGGGTATGCTGCTGCGTCTGGCTCGGAACATACCCGAGTTGACTCCGATTTGAAGTTGATCGATAACCAAGCATCTGAATCCCCCAACAACGAACAACGAAATCTCAACGTCTATTTTATTATACCACTCTTTCGGTCCTGTGCTCAGGACACCGCCGATTTTGGTGGGTTCCGCGCCTCGCGCCTCGCGCCTCGTACCCTCTTCCTGGCCGTTCCCGGAACTTTCACCGGGCAGGAGGCGTCGAAAAGCGTGTAAGCTAAACAGGTAGTCGTGCGCTCCCCCCGCTTGACGCCCGGCGTCATTGGACCCTTTCCCTGAGGGTAGAGCGACGCTGAAGATCTACTCTGATATTCCAACAACCCCCAGACCTGGATATCGTGTCGAACACAATCGATCCGCGCCTGATCGTCGACCGGCCGGCGGTATCGCCGCAGACCGAAGTCAACGACTGATACATACAAATCCAACGCGTTTGAAGCGTTACGCAGCCCTATGAGAGCGTTTAGACAGTCTATGCCGGCGCGAAGTGCGCGGCGGATCTCAGAATTGAGAAGGAATCAGGCTGTCATTCACGAAAAACAGATTGTTACACTGACCGTACGTGCGCCGGGAGGACTTTGCCCGGCGTAAGCGGTGTGGCGCCGGAGCGCCGCCGTTCTCGTATCAACCATGCAGTCCGCCAGAGTAGGCCCGCATATTTTGGAGTACGGTCAGGCCGTTCCATACCTCGCCGGCAGCACGCATCCCGCTTCAAAGAGGGGTTTCGCGCGGCGAAGAGGTTGACGGGCTGGTATTCTGGAAGAGTTGGTATCGTGAAAGAGACGACGTGACGAAAGCAGTCAAGGCTTCGCTGGGAGATCCGGCGCCGCCGTTCGAACGCAGTCGATAGCCTTCAGAGTTTTCAATGCAGCAGCGGCATAATGGCAGCGAGGTCGTCATTAAAAGCAGTAGCAGCGCAATCGTAATTAAAACATTTGTAATGCAATAGCAGCGCAGTCGTAATTAAAACATGTGTAACGGTGATGGATCGCTTGACCCGGCGCGCGGGTTTAGAGGGAACAACATGATAAATAGGATAGGCCTGTCCTTGCTGGCTCTGTTCGCTGCGGCGGCGCTTTTTGGCTGCGGCGGTGGAGGTTCCAGTACTCCCGCCGTTCCAGTGTCGGTACAGATTATTCCTCCAAAGGTGACGCTGGGAATCGGCGCCAGCCTGCCGTTCCAGACGAAGGTAACCGGGAGTTCGAGCGGCGTGACGTATTCAGTCCTGGAGCCGAACGGGGGGACTATCACCCCGACCGGCGTCTATACCGCGCCCCAGACGGCGGGTACTTTCCACGTCGTGGCGACACTGAGTTCAGACCGCAGTGTGACCGCCATAGCCGAAGTCGACGTGGGCGCATCGGCGGTCTCTATTACCATCAGTCCTACGACGGCGACTGTTCTTCCAGGGCAGTCCCAGACATTCACGGCGGCTGTGACGGGCGTTCCCGATACCGGTGTGACCTTCAGTGTTGCGGAACCCACCGGGGGGACGATTACGCAGAGCGGCGTTTACACCGCGCCGACGACCCCGGGCGTATACCACGTCGTGGCGGCCAGTACGGTCGACCCGGCGCAAACGGCCACCGCGACCGTCACGGTGCCGACCGTGCAGGTGACCCTCAATCCTGCTTCGGTAACTCTTGGCCCGAATGGCACGCAGCCGTTCACGGCCACCGTTACGGGTACGAGCAACACGGGGGTGACCTTCTCTGTTCAGCAGCCGAATGGTGGAACGATCAATCAGAATGGTGTTTACGTGGCGCCGGCGGTACCCGGAACCTACACGGTGATCGCTTCGAGCGCGGCGCTCCCCAGCGCCACCGCGATGGCGACCGTTACGGTGAGCGCCAATACGGGTATCGGAATTGAGCTCTCTCCCGCCTCCGCCGTGGTGAATCAGGGCGCGCAGCAGCCGTTCACGGCGACCGTAACCGGCGCTCAGAACACAGCGGCGACATTCACCGTTCAGGAGCCGGGCGGGGGCTCGATTTCATCGACCGGCGTGTACACGGCGCCCAATACGCCGGGGACGTACCACGTCGTCGCCACGAGTCTCGCCGATACGTCCAAGCAGGCCACCGCGACCGTGACCGTTCCTCCTGTGGCCCTATCGGTGACCGTGAGTCCGGCCTCGGCGATTACATCGACAAGCCCGCTCACGGCGACGACGATGATAGGCGGGACGCTCATGATTATTCCGACGGTGACCGGATCCTCAAATACTGCGGTTACGTATGCCGTGGTAGAGGGCGCCGCGGGTGGGACTGTCGGTGCGGATGGAACGTATACCGCGCCCCAGGTGGCGGGCACGTACCACGTGAAGGTGACCAGCGTCGCGGACACGACACAGTCTGCGATCGTTACGATTGTGGTGACGCCGGGCCCACAAGGCAGCGGCTCGGTGATCATTCAATGAAAGGCACAGCATCTAACATGAGCCGTGGAACAGCGACCAAGTCAATGACTGCAAGGCGTCGATCTGCCGCCCTCCAGCGATTTTTAATAGCGCCACTCGCCGGGCTGCTCCTGGCTCTTATCCCGGGCCTTCTCGCGGGCTGCGGATCGGGTGGATCATCGAATATACCCAAGGTGTCACGCACGGGCCGCGCCACCCTGGTTATCGTGTGGCCGGCCGCGACCACGCGGCTCATTCCCGACGCCACTCAAAGTATTCGCGTGGACGTCCTGAACGGCACGGCCACCGTTGTGACGCAGGTGGTGAACCGGCAGCCGGGCCAGGCGAAGGCGACGGTCAACTTCCCGACTCTGCCGGTGGGTGATCTAACGGTGATTGCTACCGCTTATCCGCAGCCCGGAGCACAGGGGACGCCGCTCGCGGAAGGCAGCACGCCGCTCACCATCACTGAGGGTATGAACACCACGGTTACCCTCACCATGACGAGCACGATCGATCATATTGATCTCACCACCTCGACGGGAACCCAATCGCTCGTGACGAACCAGGTTATCCAACTCACGGCGACTGCCCGCGATACGCTGGGCAACATGGTGCTCGTGGCGCCGGGTGACCTGCAGTACACGTCGTCTAACCCGAACGTGGCGGCCGTTTCGCCGCTGCTAGACCAGAACGGGCAGCCGACCGGCATGGCGTCGGTTAAGGGCGGATCCGCTGCTGGCACGTCGCAGATCACCGTAACCGACTTTGAATCAAGCACGGTGGTCGCAAGAGCTTCGCTGACCGTGACCAACGCGACGCCGGTGGGCCCAACGGGGACGCGATTCGCCTACGTGGCGAACCGCACCTCGGGAACGCTCAGCGTCTATACGGTGAACGCGGGCTCCGGCGCATTTACGCTTTCGGGAACGCCCATTGCGACCGGGACTAATCCCCAGGCGGTAGCCGTGGATCCGAGCGGCCGGTTTGTCTACGTGGCGAACGAGGGAGCAGGCGCTCCAAATCTGGGGAGCATCTCGGCGTACACCGTCGACGAGGTCACCGGACAGTTGACGCCATTTCCAGCGATCTCAGGTGCGCCATATCCTGCTGGCACCACTCCGGTAGCGCTCGCGACGGTGACGACCTCAACGGGCCAGGAGTTCCTCCTATCAGCCGATAGCGTCGGCGGAACCGTGCGAGTATTCTCTATCGACGCGGGCAGTGGCACGCTGACTCCGGTCGGATCGCCCATCAGTTCCGGCGGCAAGAATCCCGTGTCGATAGCCGTCAGTCCCAATGGGCAGTTCGCTTACGTCGTGAACGCAGGGGATGGTGTGACGCCAGGATCGGTTCAGGCGTTCAGCATTTCTCCCTCGGGAGTCCTCGCGCCGATCGGTTCATCCGTGCAGGCGGGTGTGAACGCGCAGTCCGTCGCCGTGACGGCGGACGGCAAATACGTCTACGTCGCCAACACGCGAGACAACAGCATTTCGGCGTTTGCCGCGGATTCGATGACGGGCGCGCTCACGAGTGTTGGTGTCGCCGGAGATTCGACTGCGATGGGTCCCTACGCTCTGACGGCCGTAGGGGGTTACCTTTACGTCGCTAATCGGGATTCGAACAACGTCTCGGTGTTTGCGATCAATTCGGCGAATGGTACGCTCACCTCGGCTGCGCCGCCGTCTGTGACGGTGGGGACCAGCCCGGAGGCGATTACGACCGACGCCACCGGAACCTACCTATACGTGACGAACCTGGTCTCCAATAATGTCTCGACCTTCACCATCAATTCGAGCAGCGGAGCGCTGTCGCCAATTGGGGGGGCAGGGTCCGGGGTTGTGGCCACAGGCACGGGTCCATCGGCTATTGCGGCGACACGAGGCGCCACGGGCAACATTTCGGTGACGGCGCAATAACCTCGGCCGTGCTCTGAAGCGGCGCCACCGGTCCAGCGGTGGCGCCGGCAGTACAAACAGTGAATCATTTACAGGGTTTCCCGATAGCGATAGAGGCTGCCTGGCGATGAGCCCGGCATGACGCACAGCCACGGTATGAGGCAAGGAATAATGAGAGGAATTTCACTCGCCATGAAGCAAGTACACCTGATAGTTGCGTTGGCGCTGGCCAGCGTCCTCGCTGCGGGATGCGGATCCGGCGGATCCGCGCCGGGAAACGCCGGTTCGCCTGGATCCGGGGCGGGACTCAGCCGCGCCGCCGGCAGCCTCAGTTTTACCGTCCGATGGCCAGCGCCCTCGCGTCTAATTCCCGAGGCGTCTAATAGCATCAAGTTCGTCGTAACTCGTGACGCGACCTCTAACTCGCCGGTGCTCGCTGGTACGGTGGTCGACAAACCGTCCGCGGCGCCGTTTGTAACCACCGCCACGTTGAGCAATCTGCCAGCAGGTAATCTTGTCGTCACGGCGACGGCCTATCCTCAAACGGGCGCCCAGGGAGTCCCGCAAGCCTCGGCGACCCTCCCGGTGGTTGTCACCGAGGGTCAAACGACAGCCTATACGATCGTGCTCAACAGCACCATCGATCATATTGACATTACCCCGGCCGCTATCGCGCCTGCCACGAGTGTTCCGGTTATCCTGGGCCAAACGATCCAGCTTACGGCTACGGCTCGCGACGCGGCTGGGGACGCTGTGGTGGTCGCTCCCATGAACCTGAAATGGCTTTCCAGCAACCCTAACGTGGTTTCAGTTGACGCCTCAGGCGCCACCGTGAACGTAACGGGAGTCGCGCTCGGGTCTCCGCAGACGATTACGGTGACGGAGGCGGAGTCGGGCAAAACCGGCGTGGTTACCGTGGCCGTCACGCAGCATACCTTCCTGCTGACCGGCAGTCTTACAACACCTCGCTCGAACAATACGGCGACGCTCCTTCCCAGCGGCAAAGTCTTGATCGCCGGCGAGTCCTATGGCGAGATCTACGATCCGGCGACCGGTGTCTTCTCTGCCACGGGACCGATGACAGCGACGCGAACTTATCACACGGCGACGCTCCTGCCCAACGGAACGGTATTAATTGCCGGTGGCGACGATGGAACGAAGACCCTCAGCAGCGCAGAGATCTTCGATCCAGCCGCCAATGGCGGCACGGGCGGATTTACCGCAGCGGCCGGAAGCATGACCACTCCGCGTGAGAATCACACCGCGACTCTACTGCCCAATGGGAAGGTGCTGATCGCCGGCGGCGTCAACGGCGGCTCGGTCCTCAGCAGCGCCGAGATTTATGATCCGGCGACGCAGACGTTTACGGCCACTGGCAGTATGGCTTCCCCACGTGAGTTCCACACGGCGACGCTATTGAAGAATGGTCTGACGCTGATCGCCGGCGGGACCGATGGGATGAATGCTCTTAATTCAGCCGAGCTGTATGATCCGACCGCCGGAACCTTCAGCCTGGCGACGGGCGTGATGACGAATGCTCGCGAGAAGCACACGGCCACCCTGCTGGCGAATGGCACGGTATTACTTGCAGGGGGATTCAACACGACGCAAAACGCGGCGCTGGGGAACGCCGAGGTTTACGATCCTACCACGAGTTCGTTCACTCCGGTTGGACCGATGGTCACGCCGCGGTTTAATCACACGGCGACCCTGCTTGCCGACGGGATGCGCGTGCTTCTCGCGGGCGGCAATACCGGACAGGGCGTCACGGCGTCAACTGAGATCTACGATCCGGCGGCCAACAAAGGGGCCGGTGGGTTTTCTGTCGCCGGCGACGGGTTGAACGTCGCGCGCGAGAATCACACGGCTACGCTGCTGCAAAACGGCAATGTCCTGATCGCCGGCGGCGATAATGGCACCGCGGCCCTGGCCAGCGCCGAAATCACGAGTGCGCCGCTGTAGCGAGCGCGAAAACAGCGCCGTCCGCGGATCTGCACGCGCGATCGGCGCTCGTAATGACTATCGACGCCACTCTCAGGAATATCGAGAGTCATGAAACGGGCCGGGGCGCACTCTGCCTCCCGGCCCGTTTCGCGAAGTTGCAGGCAGGAACTGCGCTGCCTGGTGTCCAAATGCCTATTTGGAGAGCCTGCGCGCGCGGGATAGGCGACCGGCAGCCTCCAGCACTTCGAATCGACTGCAGAAAGACCTGGAATGCTGCGAAAGCGACTCTCGCCCCGGACGCCCCGCCCGAGGGAGACTGTTTCTTGGGGCACAGGGCCAACGGGCTCGGATCGGGCGAGCGGGGACGCCGACGAAGTCACTGGCCAGGCACGCGGCGTCGAGCGGCGAGAGGGAGTGACCTGGCGCTCCGTACTCATCGGCTGCCTTCTCATTCCACCCAACTGCTATTGGCTCGTCCAGATGGACATCGTCCGGTACTCGGCGCACGCCACGACGGTTTCCCTCTTCTTCAACGTCGTCTTCATCGTGCTGGTTCTGACCCTGCTGAACCTTGCCGTCGCCCGGTTCTTCCCCCGTGCCGCGCTCTGCCAGGGCGAGTTGATGGTGGTCTACACCATGCTTGCCATCGCTTCCGCAGTCTGCGCTCATGACAGCATGGAGATCCTCGTTCCCATGCTGACGTGGCCGTTCAACCACGCCAACGCCAGTAATAAGTGGGCCGCGCTCTTTTTCAAATACCTGCCCAAATGGCTGATGGTCCCGAACAACGACGCCACCAAAGCTTATTACCTGGGGAATTCAACTCTCTACACGTGGCAGCACATTCATGCCTGGATCGGCCCAACCCTCCTCTGGACCCTCTTTATCAGCCTTTTCCTTTACGTAATGCTCTGTTTGAACGTGCTGCTCCGGAAGCAGTGGACAGAACATGAGCGTCTTAGCTACCCGATCATCCAACTTCCGTTTGAAATGACTGAGGGCGCAGCTTCGGGTCGGCCATCCGCGCTTTTTTTGAACAAACTCTTCTGGCTCGGTTTCGGGTTGAGCTGCATTATGGACGTCAACAATTCATTGAACGTCTATTTTCCATCCATCCCACCGATGCTGACGCCCGGTTTTGGGCAGAGCTATATAGACCTGCACCAGTTCTTTCCCAACAAGCCTCTCAACGCCATCGGCTGGACACCCATCTCCTGGTACCCTTTTCTCGTTGGCCTCGGGATGCTCTTACCGCTCGATTTCCTCTTCTCCGCCTGGTTTTTCTACTGGTTCTGGAAGGCTGAGATGGTTCTGACCGTAGCGCTCGGTTGGGACAAGGATCCTCGCTTCCCCTATATTCAGGAGCAGTCATTCGGCGCGTATATGGCGTTTCTCATCTTCACCGCCGTTCTGGCGCGGGGCTACTTCAAAGAAGTTCTCAAATGCGCTTTTGGGCGGCCGAGCGCGCTCGATGATCGCGACGAGCCAATGCGATATCGTTGGGCGCTGCTCGGCGTGGTGGCGGGAACGGGCGCGCTCATCGCCTTCAGTGACGCCGCCGGCATGTCGCCGTGGATGGCGCTGGCGTTTTTTGCCATCTTCTTTGGCCTGGCCATCGCCATCACCCGGATGCGTGCGGAGTTCGGCACGCCGATCCACGATCTGCACTTCACGGGCCCCGACTGGATGCTCAGTGAGTTGATCGGCACGAAGAATATCAGTCCCGAAAACCTGACCATCTTCTCTCTCTACTTCTGGTTCAACCGCGCGTACCGCTATATGCCAATGCCCCACCAGTTGGAAGGGTTCAAGCTGGCGGAAAAGACCGGCACAAGCTATCGCCGGCTGGCCTGGACGATGGCCCTGACCGGCGTCGTGGCATCGCTGGCCGGATTCTGGGCCATGCTGCATCTCATGTACATCTATGGGGCCGAGGCGAAATCGCAAATGACCTTCGGCGCCGAGGCCTATACCCGCCTTGCCGGTTGGCTTCAATCCCCCAAAGATCCGAATATTCCCGCCCTTGGCGCAGTGGTAGTGGGCCTGGTGATATGCCTCGCGCTGCAGGCTCTGCGCGTGCGGCTTCCCTGGTGGCCGTTCCATCCGCTGGCGTTCGCTGTCTCCTCAAGCTGGGAAATCAACCTGGTCTGGTTCCCGCTCTTTATCGCATGGCTCCTCAAAACCATCATCCTGCGATATGGAGGCAGGCGCGGTTACGGCCGATCATTGCCCTTCTTTTTTGGGCTCATGCTCGGGCAGTTCGTGGTGGGCAGCCTGCTGAATATCATTGGAATCATCCTGCAGATTCCAACCTATCAGTTCTGGCAGTAGGCCGCTCGGAGCCTTTTTGCCCAGGCGCGTTTTTTACTCCGGGCCTCGTACCCGCGCCCGGACCTATCCCCCGACCCCTTCCCGTTTCGGGAAGGGGAGTCGCACCCTGCGCCCGTACCGCGCCTCGGGCCTTCAGGAGATGTCGTGCGGCCGCTGGGAGATCCGGTCTCGTCGTGACCGGCTCATTGCGGCGTCGATGGCGGCGATCGCCGTGATCAATAGATACGGCGGCGACATGATCGACGCGCCCTGGCCCAGCATAAAAAGTGCCGCCGCGAGCAGCATGAACCCCTTCAACGCCTCGCCGTTCATCATCTGACCGAGGCCGGGCAGCACCACCGATCCGATGACCGGCAGCACCGATGATGACGCCTGCTGCCGGGCAGCAAGGGCGTTGGAGACGAGCAGCGCGCCGCACCGGGCGCAGTAGCGGTGGGACGAAGGATTGCCGGCGCCGCAGTGAAAGCAGATGCCGGCGGGCGCTATTGCCCTGCTGGCGCCGCAGTGGACGCACCGGTCTGAGCGCCCGACAAGGGGCCGGGAGCACGCCGCGCAGGTTATAAGCGCCGGCATTAGCGGGGGCGGCGCCGCCAGAAGCGCCGGCGCGGGAGGGGGGTTGAACGCCAGGGTATGGCTTCCCGGCTGGCCCCGACCCGGGAACGCCGCGGGCGAGAACGGCGGGGCAGCGAATGGCGGGGGCGTGAATGACGCGTCGGCTGCCGGCCAGCGATCGCTCTCGGCGCCGGAAAGTAACCGAGGTTCAGGCGGCGGCGGCGCTGTGCGACGCATTTCGACCGAGCTCTCGCCGGCTTCGGACCCCTGTCCAGCAGTGCGCGCTATTCCGCACTGCCGGCAGAATCGGTCCTCCGCCTTTCCCGGCGCTCCACATTGTGTACAATAAGGCTGTGGCTCGTCCAACATGCTCCGCCCTGCCAGAACCGCCGGCGGTACTACGCATCCACCGCGGCGCCTGCCGCGCGCAGCGAATAGGCCGGCGCCGGCGAACAGTTTTTTCGCCGGATTAACTGTAATTATACGGAGGTCCGGCGCGGCTGTCAATGAGCGTCCGGGCGGAGTTAGCCCTGCGCCCAGCCCGCCACTTAAGATAGCGGCCGGAACCCCGTTCTCCCATGGGCCATTGATTCGAGGCGTCCACCGTTAGCACCCACGGGGCGGAGTATGATTCTCTTCGTTCCGACCGGTGTGGGGTTATGATTCTCTTCGTTCCGAGCGCGCTCCATTGTGCACGAGGGGGCTTACTTGTGATAGAGTGTTAGAGTCGAACCAGTATTTGGGAACATCTTTGCGTGTTCGACTCGTCCTATGTTATAATCTGGCTGTAGTCGGAGCTAGTCTCCGATTATTCTGTGAGCAAAAGGTCCGTTAAACGGCGCTTTTGTAATGCTCCGGGCGCTTCCATCTCTCAAAGTCGAGAGGTAGTTCTGCAAGAAACGCGTGAACCGGCGCAGCCACAGGCTTCACATCCAGACAACGCGCGGCGTCTGTAAGCGCCGTAGCGATTCCCCCGCACCCTCGGGAATCTGCCTGCATGCCTTTGTACGTTCTCTTAAACCGTATACCGTGACAGTCGGCGACAGAAAGAACCAACCAGCAGCGAGTTCGAGCGTCCCCGCGCTATCGACTCCCGCGGCCGGGTGGTTGAATATTGAACGCCGGCTGAATTGGCGCTTAAGTATTGACTGCCATGCAGGATTAATCGGTGAGCTTGACGAAAAGCTACCTAACTAATGGCGTGAGCCTGAATTGAACGAGGGTAATCCTTTGAAACGATCAGCTTTGCCCCGGACGGGCGCGGCTCTTCTAGCTATATGTACGGCCGCACTGGCCATTGGCTATCACACATCGATCGCCAGAGCGCTGTCCGCGCCTGCGCGGCCATCATCGTTTACCATTTCCAGCCTTCCGGATTATCTCCAGCCTGATTTCAACACGCGGCTCGCGTCCACCGCCATCCGGGCAGGCGTCAACCAGGGGATCGACCGCAGGCTTTCGGGTGAATTTGCGAGTACCCGCCAGCAGCCCAACAACACCGGCTCCGGTACTCGGCCCGGTCAGCAGACCCCCAGGGATCTCGACATCACGTTTGTTGACAACACGTCGGGCAATACGGGAACAGCGCCCACCAAGGCGCAGCTTCCGCCTTACAGCGACATCGAGCCGATTTACGCGCCCGATCGCCGCACCATCGCCTTCTCATCCAACCGGCCGCTTACCGGCACAGGACCGGCGGGCGATTTTCACCTCTGGACGATGCTCACCGACGGGTCGTTCCAGCAACCGCTCGCCGGCACGCAGGGAACCGACCAGGAGTGGCCGACTTATTCCCCCGACGGTGGAAGACTCGCGTATTCCTCGCATGATGCGCAGGGTGTGACCCAGCTTCACGTGCTCGACCTCGGATCGGGACAGGATCTTCAAATTACGAGTGGGCCCGGTGAGAAGACCCACCCCTCGTGGTCTCACTCAGATGTGATTGCATTCCAATCCACGGAAACAACTTTCGCTAACCCTACAGGACTGCCAAAGATCTGGCTGGTGGAGTACACGGCGGGGGTTAGCTCGCCCCCTAGCGCGCAGCTTACGGGCATCGGGTCATGGGATTCCGCCAATGCCGGCGCCAGCGATACGGAACCGGCGTGGGAGCCGAACGGCGCCCATGTTCTCTTCACCCGGTCCATGGGCGGAACTCAGCGAATCTGGATCATTGCTGGGCTCACCTTTTCGCCCACCGCTCCCACCCCGGCCGCGGCGATCTCGGTTTCGCAATTGACCGATTTCACCGCCAACGGCGTGCCCAGCATGGATAAGGATCCGGCGTGGCGACCCGAAGGTCCCGACTACGTAAATGATTTTCGAACCAATCCCGATGACGACGCATACGCATTCGCCAGCACGCGCAAGAGCAGCCCCGATCCCACGCAAATCGAGAACGGCGCCATCAGCGTTGGCAATACTTACGGCATCTATCGCGCTCCCATCGTGTATCAGGACCTCGCGCAGTACAAGCCTCTCACCGAGTCGCAGGCCGTAAAATCCGGGGCAAGGCCCGCCGTGGTGGTGGCCGAAGACACGCAGCATCCGCCATACCGGTACGATAACCAGCAGCCATCCTGGACACAGGAGCTGCATCAGGATTTCATTACGGGTCAGGTGGCGGTCGCCAATCGCATTGCGTACTCGAGCAACAGCGGTATCTCATATTCCACGCCACAAACCCAGTTCACCGCGCCTTTGAGCGTCTTCGACATCTGGACCAGCGAGATCGTCGACGTTACCCCGCCGTCGCTGCTCTCACTGCCATCCGTAACGCCGCGATTTGCCGCTCCGGGGCAGCCGGTCACCATTAAAGCCCAGTTCAATGACTTGAACGCAGGCATCGCGCACGTTTACGTGCAGATCAAGAATCCGAACAGCTACCTGCAGGACAACAGCCTGCCTCCAGTTCGGGCCTACGACACCACTCCTCATCAGATCTGGCCCTATCAGAGCCTCGATACCTTGAATCCCCCGGGCCTGAGCTCTCTCACAAACACCGGACATATCGTGCTGGACGGTCACCGAATCTATTATGTGTACAACAATGGTGGTATCCCTCGGACGGCCCCCCCAAGTATCATTAGCCTTGTCTTCAGCTATGTCGGCATCGGTTTTCAACCGATCAATCCGCAGACGTACAGTTATAAGGACGGCGGCTTGGAGAATCTTCCGTTCGACGTTACGGATACCGTGACCGGCGTCGCGCAGTTCCCCAATCCGGACAAGCAGCCGCCGGACACGCTGGAGATGAGCCTCAGCACCGATCCGGCTGATCCGCCGGGAACGTACACCGTCGATTGGACGACGGATCCTAATCACGCCACCGATTATTACCTTGATTTTATAGCGGTTGACAAAGTCGGCAACGGGCTTGACTACGATGACGTATGGGGATTTACGACCAAGCAGTTCGCTGCGACGGGCACACAGAATAACCGTATTCTTCTCGTGAACGACTACATGAGCGCGCAGGAATTTGAAATCCCACGCGCCAGCCGCGACTACGACCACTTCAGCGTAGTGCCCGAGCTGGTGTTCGATACGGAATCGCAATTTACCGATAACCCGCAGGGGAAAGGCTCCGCGCTTGATCCGGGTAGGTTGAATGGAGGTCTGGGCGACGCTCTGACCGCGCTCAACTACTCGCTTGATCCGAGTGCGACGGCTAACCCACCGAACAATTTCCCCATTATCAATCAGCACAACACATTGGGGCCCTGGTCATGGGTTGATGAGGGGGGCGTATCGGAGCCGCCCTTCTTTGGCTCTGTCGGAATCCAGCGGGAGGAGAATTACGATCAGAACCGGAATTTCGATGGTTACGACGTCTGGCGTATTCTCTGTCGCGGCCCGCTATCGGCTGCGGTGCTTGCGAATTACGGACCAGAAACTGTTCAGGAACCGGGGGTTCCGGCAACGACATTGGTGCCAAGGAAGGTAAGCTACTCAGCGGTTCTCTGGGGATCATCCTATACCGGCGATGAATATGTGGGCCCGGGCACGATTCTGGATAATGCGACGCAGACGCTGCTCACGAATTTCGTAAGTAATGGCGGGCGCCTCATGGTGACCGGACAGGACGTGGCCTTTGCCCTCACCGCGGGGGGCGCGCTGACCAACAATTCCGGCGCCACTTTCCTGGCGCAGGTGTTTGGGGTGCAATATGCTACCGACGGTCAGTACGACAATCCGGGACTCGCTACGGTCAATGGGGGCCCCGGACCGATCTATACACCAACGACTCCATTCCCCATTCTAACCACTCCCACCATCACATACATAACGGAACAGCCGATTTATCTGCCTTATACAACTGACGGCATACCCTTCCAGATCAATACGACGAACGCTGATTTCGCCGCGATAGATCAGTTTTTCCCTGATACGGTCACGCCCATAACAACCGGGCTGCCGACCACTGTTACGGTGAACATGGATCTGGCGGACGGCGCGGCGGATCTGACGAATACGGCGACCGGAAGTCAAACGGTCTTCTGGCCGTGCGGCGCAGAAGGTATGGACAACGATATTCGGGAGATTCCAACGCCCGTCGAATGGGAAAACACGAGTAAACGGGATCGGATCGTCCACGCGGCTCTCTGCTGGCTGCGGCAGTTCCGCGCCACGGGAGTTATCAATGACGTGGAGCCGGATGGCACAATTCAGGCGTTTGGAAACGCCCTTGTTGAGGCGAGTGTCGGCGGTACCGTTATTGCAAAGGCATTGAGCGCTCCGGATGGAAGCTACGTGCTGAACGGACTCCCCACCGCTGATATCAATGGCCCGACGGTCGTTGTCACCGCGGCGTCGCCGGGGTACGCGCTCAGTCACAGCGCTGATGGAATTCAGGGGCATGGAGACCAGACCATATCGGGCGTCAACGAGTTTCTCGCGAAGCTCGAGCCGGGCACGATCATGGGCCAGGTGACCGACGCGGTTACCGGCGCTCCTATTGCTGGCGCCACGGTAACCGTCACAAATATCCCCTTTGCCAGCGTCACGTTCACCACCACGACCGATTCCAACGGCAATTACGTCATTACCGGCGTTCCGGCAACACCGCCGGCGAACGGCGTTAGCGCAACGAGCTACGAGGTGCAGGTGAGCGCCAATGGCTACAGCAGCGTCACGATCACCGGCTATGGAACCAACGGCACGGCGCCCCCGCCGATCCTGGTGCCATCGCAGGGAACGGTGACTGTGAATGCGTCGCTGGTCTCAGCGCCCGGATCGATCAGCGGCACGGTCGTGGATCCCAACAACAGCCTGGTCTCAGGCGCCACGGTCACTGCAAGCCCTGCCACCGCCGGCGCCAGCGCAGTGACGGCTACAACCGACAGCCAGGGAGTTTTCACCTTTACGGGACTCTCCGCCGATACCTACACGCTTCAGGCGACAGCGACCGGCTTCGGTCCCAGCCAGAAGGTAACCAAGCCGGTCGCGGCAGGCGCCAGTATAACCGGCATTACTCTGCAGTTGACGAAGGGGACCGGGGGTGGAACAGGCGGCGGCACGACGGGAGGCGCAGGAGCCGACAGCATCTCGGGCCACGTAACCGTGTCGTCGGCCGGAGTATCAGCTCCCCTCTCGGGATTGACGGTGGAGCTCTTTGCCGGCGCGAACGCCGTGACGACAGGAACCCCGCTTCAATCGGTGACGACGGACGCCAGCGGATTATACACGTTCACCGGTCTCGCCGATGGAACCTATACTGTGATTGTGCTCGCTCCCGGCCAGTCTCAAACGCCCACGGCGAATGTTACGGTCGCAGCGGCGACCAACGGGGGCGCGGCGACACAGGACTTTACACTCAGTCCGCTGACCGTGTTCCCGGCGGGGATTATCATGATCAGCCTGCCGTATAACTACTCGGGTACGTCGGTCGACGCCGCAACGATCTTAGGACTGCCGGGCGCGGGATCCTCGGCGCCCATTGCGACCTATGATCCAACGGCCAACCAGTACCTCTTCTATCCGAATCTGCCGGGCGGTAATGGACGACAGACGCAGCCGGGACGGGGCTACTGGATCAAAGAGACCTCGCCGATGCCATTCCTGACGGCGGGTACGCCGTTGGCCAGCCCGTTTAGTGAAACGCTGGCGCCCGGTTGGAATGAGATCGGTGATCCATTCACGACTTCAGTGGACTGGAACCTGGTGCAGTTCAGCGTGCCGGTCGCCGTAGGCGGAAACCCGCCGAATACGTTTATCACGCTGCAGGATGCGCTGGTGAATCATATCGTGGGCAGTCCGCTCTATGCGTATTCGGTCACGCAGCAGCAGTACGTGCAGACAACGACCTTGCAGCCGTTCCAGGGCTACTGGATATACATTAACCCTCAAGGCTCAATGAACCAGCCCGTGACCTTGAGGTTTACCAAACAGGGTTGACGAATAGTTTCCCCGGATGAACAGGGATCCGGTAGGGGCGGGTTTCAAACCCACCCTTAAAAACGCAGCCCGGGTGGGTGGGGCTGGTCCCCAGAGTTGGAAGTGAGTAGAGCTGACAGTCGTCGGCAGCCTGATTGGCGATCCAATTCGTCGATCAGGCTGTCGGACCTATTCTCGAGGAGGGACAGGCAGCAGTGAAGCGCTTCAAGCAGAGTTGTATCGCCCGCGTCATAGCTCGAATTATGGTAGTGCTGAT
>DASRZA010000498.1:0-16030 GCA_035686845.1 Armatimonadota bacterium
TTATAGGCCCGCTGCACCGGGCGCTCCATCGGTTCATCTTTAGCGAGGCGTCCGAATCCCATATCTATTCCGTGATCGACCCGGCCACCGTTAAACGACAGGCGCAGCGATGCGAAACTCTGCAGGCGCTGCGCGAGGCAAATCATATGCCAGTGGTTGTTAAAGCCTTTATTCTGCAGCAAAGGTTTCCGGAAGAGTTTCAACGTATCAGAGACGAATATTGCGATATATTCCCGGCTGTGAAAGACGTGAAGGTAGCTTCGTTGAACGATCTCGACCCCGCCGCCACAACTGGAGACGAACCAGGATTCTTTCGTGAGCGGCTAGCAGTCGGAGTCAGGGAGCGAGGGGTTGACGAGTGGATCACGGGGAGCAGACTCTCCACCGGGATGTTTCGCGTCCTCGTTCACCTCTGGGAACTCGCCCTCGCTCCTCCCGGAACAGTGATCGTCATTGACGAGTTCGAGAATAGTTTGGGCGTCAACTGCCTCCCAGCATTGACGGATCGGCTGCAACAGCGGTCTAGAGATCTGCAATTCATCATTACAAGTCATCACCCCTATATTATCAACAACATCCCTTCATCGTTCTGGAGGATCGTGACCCGAAGAGGTTCTAAAGTCACGGTGTTAGGCGCGGACGCGATTCCCGGGTTGAAGGATGTCTCCGCTCAGGACAAGTTCATCCGCCTCCTGAACGTCCCCGAATACGAGGACGGCATCCTGAGCGCTGTTGGATAAACCTCTACTTTCTCGTGGAAGGTTATAGAACCGAAAAGAAAGTCTATCGAGCATGGATAAAAATTCCGTTTCCCCGCCTATCGGAGGCGCAATCGATAGATGAGGTCCGTTCAGACCATTACTTCATCCTCGCCGGCATGGGTTATCCGTCGTACAAACAAAGAATAATCGCAGCGCTTGATGACATAACGCGGCACGGCGCCATCGACCATTTCTTCATCTGCGTCGATGCTGAGGATTCCGGGTTAGAGACCAAAATCGAGGAAATTGACGCGGTCCTCTCTGCTGGCCAGCCATTCGCCCACACACACGTTATCGTCCACGATTGTTGTATGGAAACCTGGTTCCTGGGGAATGATAGGATGGTTCCAAGTAACCCTCAAGGTCTCGAACTACGGAACATGAAGAAGTTCTACGATGTCCGCACTCAGGATCCGGAGAAAATGGGCTGTCCGAATGCCTATTCGAGTACTGCCCAGTTTCACTTCGAATACTTGCGGCGGCTGTTTCAAGAGCATGGCTTGAGTTATACCAAGGTTAGGCCCGGCAGCGTCACCGAGAAGCACTATTTTAAGGCGTTGCTGCGGCGATCCACGAAAACAGGACATCTTGCCAGTTTTCAACGGCTGATAACAACGTGGCGGGCTCTTGATGGTTCAATCTGACGATCGCCACAGAGCCGGGCGCTGCGCAGTCGCGAGGAGGGGGTTCATGAGAAAGCGCATATTTGTCGTTGAGTCGGGCGCGGTGGCGCGACCACCATGCCTGATCAGCCTGCCGCTGGAGATCCAGGCGACTGATCCAATCACCGCCGTTGAAGTCCGGGTGAATGGCAAGCCGGCCCCGTCGGAATTGCTGCATCATCCGGATGGCGCCACGATCCAGGTTCTGCTCCTATGTGATCGAATGGCCGTCGGAGAAAAGCGGCTTGTCGACGTTATACTTCCCGATAGCGCCGAGGCCGTCCGAGAGGCGTCTACGAATGCCGTTGAGGTGGAGAACCACGGTGACCACGTGGACTTTACGATCGGCGGTGAACTCTTCACCACGTATCACTATCATACGGGCCTCGCGCGTCCCTGTTTTCATCCGCTCAACGCTGCGGGCGGCCTCTCGGTCGTTCGAGGCTGGCCGATGCAAGACGCAATCGAGGGTGAGAGTAAGGATCATCCGCATCACCGCGGACTCTGGGTGGCGCACGGTGAGGTGAACGGCGTCGATAACTGGAGCGAGGCGCCAAACCACGCCTGGACCCGGCACACTCATTTCGGCAGCCTCCGGAGCGGTCCGGTGCGGGGGCACATGGACGCCCGGTCCACCTGGACGGCCCCAGACGGTACCGAGCTATTGGAGGAGACCCGGCAGGTGAACATCTTCGCCCTGCCCGACGGATCGCGAATTCTTGAGGTGGACACGCACCTCCTGGCCCACGCTGGCGCCGTCACCTTCGGCGATACCAAAGAGGGGGGACTCTGCTCCATCCGGGTAGCGAGCACGATGGACGCTAGCAGTGGCGGCCGCATCGAAAATGCCGCTGGGCGAGTAGGGGAGAAGCAGGCGTGGGGAAAACGGTCCGATTGGTGCGACTATTCGGGCCCGGTGAGCGGCCAGACCGTCGGTGTCGCTATTATGGACCACCCCGAGAATTTCCGTCACCCCACCTACTGGCACGTGCGGGATTATGGCCTCATGACCGCTAACCCGTTCGGTGTCGCCGCGTTTACGGGCGATTCATCCGAAAGCGGCGCCCACACCCTCGCCGAAGGAGAATCGCTGCTCTTCCGATACCGCGTGCTCGTGCATCGCGGCGTTCCCTCCGAAGCTGACGTCGCCGGCCATTATCGCAACTGGATAGACCCACCGAGGGTGACGCTAAAAGCGTGATGGAGGACGGAGGACGGTGAGTGTGGGAGTGCGGGTGTGAGTGAGTATGTGGGTGTGTGAGTGCGTGGGTGTGTGAGTGTGTGGGTGTGGGAGTGTGCGAGCACCGGAACGGGGCGCCTCACGCCCCGCGCCTCGCTCCGAACACCCAAGACCCAACACCTACGACCCGCTCAGTACCCGTCTTTCTCCCGTCCGGTGAGCTTCTGAAAGAAGAGCCTGTGAATGACGACCTGGTAGACGATCACAGCGAGCATGGGGATCCCAACGGCGATGAGACCTGACACCAGGCCATTGTATGGGGCTGACGCGTTGGTTACCGTCAGACTATAGGCCGGGTTGATATTGGAATACAGCAAATAGGGATAGACACTCGTGGCGGCGGAAGCGAGGAGCGTCAGGATCAAAGTTCCCCCGCTGAAGAACGCGGCGGAGTCGCGACCGCGAATCGAAAAGTACACGGTCGAAGTGAGCAGAATCAGCACCAGGAGCGGCGCGAGGTCGGCGACGGGATACCGGGCAAAACTGTCCATAAAGCCCGGCCGGCTGTAATGCGCGGCCAACGGCGCGCCTGCGGCGAGCACGCAGACCGGGATCAGGAGCCGCCGGGAGATCTCCCGACTCCGGTCGTGCAGCGTCCCCTCGGTTCTCCAGCAGAGGAAGTTGGCCCCATGCAGCGCCAGCAGCGCCACGGCAAAGAGACCTACGACCACGGAGTGGATGTTCAGCAGCAGGCTGAAGGTGCCCTGGAAGGCGCCGTTCGCTTGCAGCGGCAAGCCACCGATGACATTCCCCAGCGCCACTCCAAACAGCAAAGCCAGTAGGGTGCTGGCGGCGGCAAAACAGATGTCCCAGAAGGATCGCCAGAGAGCGTTATCGATCTCGCCGCGCAGCTCCAACGAAACTCCGCGTCCGATTAGAAGCCAGAGCACCAGCATAAGAGGCAGGTAGAACCCACTGAAACTGACAGCGTAGACCCGTGGAAATGCCATAAAGAGGGCGCCGCCTGAGAAGAGGAGCCAGACTTCGTTTCCATTCCAGAGGGGACCAATCGCATTCAAGCAGAGACGTCGCTGCGAATTCGTGCGGGCGAGAAACAGGTAGATGACCCCAACACCGAGGTCCCAGCCATCCAGAATCGCGTAGAGAGCGAGCATCAGCCCGAGCAGGAAGAACCAGACGGAGCTCACCAGTCGGCCTCCCCGGTTTGCGGTGGAATGGGATGCTCTTCTAACTCTTCGTCATCTTCTGGTCCGATGGCGATCCTCCGGCCCACTAAGAACACGAAGAGAAGTCCCAGAACGCAATAAAGCCCTGTAAAGCCGAGCAGTGTGAAGACGATCTCCCCTGCGCTCACGTTGGGCGACACCCCCGCGGCGGTTCGCATCAAACCATAGATAATCCAGGGCTGCCGCCCCACCTCCGAGACAACCCAGCCGGCTTCGTTGGCGATATACGGGAACGGAATCGCCAGCATGAGGGCCCAGAGAAACCACCGCGTGCGAAAGAGACTTCCGCGGAGCAGCAGCAGGAGTCCGAATCCCATCAACGCGATGAAGAGCGACCCAAGCCCTATCATGATGTGGTACATGTAATAGGTGATTGCCATTGGCGGACGTAGATCGCTCGGATAGGCTGATAAGCCCTTCACCTGCGCGTCCGCGTTCCCGTACGCGAGGAAGCTCAACAGCCGCGGAACGATCACCGGGTCAAGAAGTCGCTCGTGATCCTCGTCCGGCATACCGATGATCGCCAGCGAAGCGCCTTTTTCGGTATGGAAGAGCCCCTCCATCGTCGCGAGCTTGATCGGTTGATAAACCGTGACGTTGGCGCTGTTGGCGTCACCCGTGGGATAGACCTGGAGCAGTGAGAAGAGGAGACCCAGGATGATTCCCACCCGCAGCGAGAGGCGGGCGAACTGTCGATGGCGGTCCGAGAGAGTATAGAAGGCGCCGATGCCCGCCATCACCATCGCCGCAGTGACCAGCGAACCCATAATGGTGTGCGCCGCCTGCCAGCCGGCAAACGGATTCAGCAGCACCGCCATCAGGCTTGTCAGCCGGATCTCCCCTCCTGGCACAAGTTTGTAACCTACGGGATGCTGCATCCAGGCGTTGGTGACCACGATAATATAGCCGGAGAATAGCGATCCCGCCGCCACCAGGATCGACGAGAGCCAGTGAACTACCGGGCGCACGCGGTGCTCGCCAAAAAGCAGCACGCCCAAAAAGATAGACTCCAGGAAAAACGCGTACGCCGATTCCATCGCGAGCGGCTGCCCGACAATATCCCCCGCTCGACCGGAAAATGTAGCCCAGTTCGTCCCGAACTGGAACTCCATCGGAATTCCGGTCACCACCCCAAAAGCGAAATTGATGGCGAAAATATGTGTCCAGAAACGGGCTGCAATCCCATAACGCTCGTCCTTCTTGAAGTACTCCAGCGTCTTCAAAAACGCGATGAGCGTCCCCAATCCCATCGTCAGGATTGGGAAGAGGTAATGGAACATCAGGGTCAGGCTGAACTGTGCTCTCGCCGCACCTACGATGGCGCTGTCCATAATCTCCCTCTTCCCATTTTCCCCCAAATACACGCCGGTCGTTTACAGTATAGCCCTCGCAAAGAACGCGACACCGCATTGCCTCGTTTCCTCTTGATTATCAAACGATTATTTGATATTCTTAAGAATGCCGAATCTCAAGCAAGGAGGCCGGAGAGTATCTTTGGAGGCGCCGGGCCTTCGCGTGATGACGAGTGATACCGGGGGCGTCTTTTGCACTGGACCGAAGAGCTTGCCAGAGTGACACGCCGGCAGCTCGGACTGACCAAATTTGCGACCCGCGTGGACGCGGACCGGCTGATGGAGCACGAGATCTCGAGAGGGCTGGACGTGCGGGTAGACCGACAGACGGACTGCCTGGCCGAGATTATGAAGTTCCGCGGTCGCTGGATGCTCAAACTTGCAGACAGGATGGATCCGTCTCTGCGAGCCGACGTGACGTTTCACGAAATCGGGCATCGCTACACTCATTCGGGAATGACCGCTATCTGCTCGCCGGCCTACCACTGGTGGTGGCGCGCGCGAGACGAGATCTACGCCTATCTCTGGTGCGCGCACTTCCGGCTGCCAACCGGGCCTTTTGAGGCGCTCGTTCGAAAGCGGCCCTCATGGGAGGACCTGGTCGCTGAATGCCAGGCGCCAGAGGGTTTATTGGCGCTGAAGCTGGACATGATGGGGCGCCGGCTTGCCGCGCAGCCCGAAGCGCCGGAGCTGGAGCTTCTATGCCGGCCGCCACTGGCAACAAAGGCTCTCCGGGTTGAGCTAAAGCCGGAAAACAGCTTTCAGTGGTCGATCAGCGTGACTCGTCGCGCAACCGGCGAACGATGGATCTGGAAACGCGCCGCGGACTACCGGCGGCTTCTCGCCGGCTACGAGGAGATTTCGTGGGATCTCGTAGGATGGAGCGAAGAGCGGTTCTGGCGCCGGTGGCGAGAACGACTGCAGCCCGTGCTTGATCCTTACAAACACGTGCTCTGGTCGAACCCGCGTCACCCCGCCGGCCGTAATCGATGAACCATCGCCGCCACCCGGAATTGATTCTGTTTTCCCTCATTCTGCAGCGGCGGCCGATCCTCTCCGGTAGACGCGCGAAAGAGGCGCCGCTTCCGATCCGGATCGTCGGCGCGTCTCACGTGCTTCTTCATGTGGAGATGTCCACCAGCGACAGTATGGTAGTACGACACCTCATCCATGAGCGCGCAAATAAGAACGATACCCCGATCCCCTTCCGTGAGCGATAGCGGGCGGGCATGCTTCACTCGTTCCTGAAGATCGAACCCCTCTCCATGATCGCGTACGACGATTTCCAGGTACCGATCCGGAACCTGGCGGTACGAGATCTCCACCGTATCGTCCTCACCCTCGGGAGAACCGTGGCAAACGGCGTTCGCCAGGGCCTCTCCCACGGCTACTTCAATCTCAGACACCGCATCATCAGAGAAGCCGATCCGGCGTGAAAAAGCGCCGATCGACTTTCGCACCTTTACGACCTCATCGGTCCTGCTCGATATGACCACGTCCGCTCGCTCCATCGAAATTTCGCCCGGGTTCACAGCGACGCCTCCAGAAACTGACTCCATGTCCGATCGATACAATAGATCGCTGTTCACGCGCTGTTCCAAACAAGCAAGCCCAGGCGAAACGAGAAAGTTCGAGCTGCGTGCGAATCTCGCCCATCCAGGGTCGTGATCGCGCCCTCACTACATCATTTCGCCCGCCTTCCAACCCCTGACGGGATTGATCTCAACAATAGCCGCTCTACGGCCCGGCGAATTCATACTATATCCCTACCCGCAGTTACTACCCAAAAAAAGGCATCCTCAAAAGTGAAGCGCCGATTAGCCTTATCGAAACCAATTACCGAATATGAAGGATCTCGTGGCCGCAATGTCGCAGTAGAGATGGAACGCAAGCTCGCGTCTCTGGATTGCGCATTCATACAGCCCAACATGTTCTCTCCTCTTCGAATGCAGGCGGTGCAATCTCCCGTAATCCCCATCGTGGGTGAAATGGCTCGTGCGCGTCCGGGCGTCATCTCACTCGGGCAGGGGGTGGTCTATTATGGCCCGCCGGAGACGATTTCGGCCCGCATCGAGCAGTTTTTCGCCTCGCCGACCAGCCATCGCTACGGTCCGGTGGAGGGCATTCCGGAGCTGCTGGAGGCCCTGCGAGGTAAACTCGCGCGGGAAAACAGTATCAGAGTAGACGCCGGCGCCGGGCTGCTTGTGAGCGCCGGCGGCAACATGGCCTTCATGAACGCCGTGCTCGCGATCACCGATCCGGGCGATGAGGTTCTTCTCCTGACGCCCTATTACTTCAATCATCACATGGCGATTGCAATGGCCGGGTGCCGGCCCGTGCCGGTTCCCACCGATGAACATTTCCAACCGATACCGGATGCCATCGAGCGCGCCATAACCCGCCGCACTCGCGCCGTGATCACCGTTTCACCCAACAACCCAAGCGGCGCCGTCTATCCCGAGGCGGCGATGCGCGCCATCAACGAGATCTGCGCGCTCCGGGGCATTTTCCACATTCACGACGAAGCTTACGAGTACTTTACATACGGCGGCGCGCAACATTTTTCACCTGCATCCATCCCGGGAAGTCATACTCATACCATCTCGCTCTTCTCTTTCTCAAAATCCTATGGTTTAGCCGGCTGGCGCATGGGCTATATGGTATTTCCAGCCTCTCTAACGAACTCCATCAAGAAAATCCAGGACACCATATTGATATGCCCGCCGCTGATTTCGCAGTACGCGGCGCTCGGCGCGCTGGATGCCGGGCGCGATTATTGTGATAAGAAGCAGCAGGTGATCAGTGAGGCTCGAACGACGGCGCTGTTGGCGCTGCAGGAACTCAGCGATATCTGCGACACGCCGGCCGCTGAGGGCGCATTTTACCTGCTGATTCGTGTGCGGACTGAGCTCAGTCCTATGGAGCTGGTGAAACGGTTGATAGAACAATATGGCGTTGCGTTAATGCCGGGTGACGCCTTTGGCCTTACAGATGGCTGCTCGCTTCGCATCGCCTATGGCGCTCTCCAACCCGGCGCCACCGCCGAAGCGGTTCACCGGTTGACAACCGGCCTTCGAGCGCTCGCGAGGTGAGAGGGTGGGGCGGTGAGAGCGTGAGTGTGTGGGTGAGTTTGTAAGTGGGAGGGTGAGTGAGTGGGAGGGTGAGTTTGTAAGTGGGAGGGTGAGTTTGTGGGTGGGGCGGTGAAAGCGTGAGTGTGTAAGACGGTGGGACAGGGAAAATCATCCTTCCTCTCGCCCGCGCCCCCCATACCCAACACCGAACACCTATCACCCAACACCTATCACCCAATATGCCTACCACCCAACACCTATCACCCAATACCTATCGCCCAATATGCCTATCACCCAATACCTATGACCCAATACCTAAGACCTTTTCTTGTCGGGCTTCAGCTTGATATCGCGTGGGAAGATAAAGCCGTCACTCACGAGCGCGTTCGGGACCTGCTGGAGGGACAGGCATTCCCGAGGGGATCGCTGCTGGCGCTGCCGGAGATGTTTTCGACCGGGTTCAGCATGAATGTCCCGGCGATTGCCGAAGGCCCGGATCGACCAACAGAACATTTCCTCTCCTCGCTTGCGGCCGAGCGCGGGATCTTTGTGCTCGGCGGGGTGGTCAACCGGGCGCCGGATGGACGGGGTCGGAATGAGGCTCGACTCTATGGACCGGAGGGCGAGGAGAGACTCCGGTATCAGAAGATCCATCCATTCCGATACGGCGGCGAGACGAGTTACTTTGAGCCAGGGAGCCAACTGGCGCTTTTTGAATGGAACGGCTTTCATGCGGCGCCTTTTATCTGCTACGACCTCCGATTCCCGGAAGTCTTTCGACAGAGCGTTCGAGACGGCGCCGACCTTTTGATTGTCATCGCCAACTGGCCGCGGCCCCGGGAGGAACACTGGATGGCGCTGCTAAAAGCGCGCGCAATCGAAAACCAGAGCTATGTGATGGGCGTCAACCGGTGTGGAAGTGATCCGAATGTCTCGTACTCGGGTCGCTCACAGATTATCGGGCCGCGCGGCAACATACTCGTGGACGCCGGCGAGGGTGAAGGGCTGTTCCACATATCGCCGGACCGCGATGACCTGATTGCGTATCGCGCCGAGTTTCCCGCCCTCGTTGACATCAACCCGGCTTTTCTTGGAGAGCGAATGGAACTTTGAGCCCCACCACACGAAGACTGTTAACAGTCCGGGCGCTGCGAAGTGTGGGGCAGGGCGCGCTGGTTGTGGCGTTTACGCTGTACCTCCGGCAGCTCGGCTGGACTGCTGTCCACATCGGGCTTCTGCTCACGGGTGGCGGACTGTTGAATGCGCTGGCGAGCCTGCTGGTTGGAACGATCAGCGATCGTTACGGCGCAAAGCCGTTTTTGCTGGTCTATGAAGCGTTCGTGGTCGTGGCGGGCGTAATTGGAACGGCGACGTCTTACACGCCACTGCTCGCCGCCGCCGCGTTGATCGGAAGCTTCGGCCGCGGCCAAAACGGCTCAGCCGGGCCTTTTTCACCGGCCGAGGGCGCCTGGTTGGCTGAGGACGTGGCCTCAGACGACCGCGGAAGGATCTACAGCCTGAATTCGGCAATCGGCTTCTTCGGCATGGCCATCGGCGCAGGCGCCGCAGGCCTGCTGCCGCTCTGGGCTCGCTGGCTTACCGGTCCGCTGGCTTACCGACCTCTCTTCATCCTCACCATTATCGGCGCGGTCGCGTCGGCCGTCGTATTGCAGTCCACGCCCGGCGGTCACGGATCGCTCTACCGAGAGCAGCAGACCCAGGAAAAGCAGCCGCCAGGCGAGCCGCTCCCGGAGGCGCCGGCTCGCAGACCCCGATCTGAAGAGAACCGCATGCTGCTCCTCTTGATGCTCACCAACGCTTTCAACGGTGTGGCTATCGGGCTCACCGGTCCACTCATAGCGTACTGGTTCAACATCAAATTTGGAGTGGGTCCCGGCAAAATTGGCGCAGTCTTCGTTCTCACCTTTGTTCTCACGGGGTTGGCCTCGATGGCGACGGGAGAGCTGACGCGGGTGTTCGGTGTTGTGGGATCGGTGCTCGCCGCCCGGCTGGTGGGCCTGGTATTGCTTGTTCTGCTCCCGCTCGCGCCCACCTACTGGATGGCCGCAGCGCTCTTCATCTTCCGTTCTGCGTTCAATCGCAGCACCGGAGGCGCGCGCCAGGCTCTGGCCGTGGAACTGGTGGCGCCGACGCGACGCGGCCTTGCCATCAGCCTGAACATGGTCTCGAATCAGCTCCCTTCGTCCGCCGGCCCCACCGTGGCCGGTTATCTGATTCAAGAGGGCGCCCTGGCGCTCCCGTTCTACGCCGCCGCCGGGCTTCAACTCATCTATCTCATCATGTACGTCCGGCTCTTCCGCGCCTATGACATTGGTAAGCCAAAACGTCCCGCATGAGAGAACGGTGGATAACTATATTGCCAGAATGGAGTCAGAGTTGTGGTAGGGATGAGTAAGCGTCCGAGCGCATACACAAACGTATAACCATGCAGCCTTATAATAGAGTATAATTGAGGTAGGGCACTCGCCTGTCCCCGTTCATCAGTCGTAGTTAACCGTAACACCTCTTGCCGGCCAGGAGTGACCGCATTATGAAGATCAATCGACACTGCGCGCTAGCGGTGATCCCGTTCCTGAGCCTGCTCAGCGTTTCAATTCCAGGCGCTTTCGCCGCGACTCAGAGCGATAGTTCCGGCCGCACCTCCAGTTACCACCTTGCGCCCGGCGACGTGCTGCATCTCCAGGTCATGACAGTGGGACTCGATTCCCTTTCGGGGGACCTGCCGGTGCAGAGCGATGGCCGCGTCACGTTGCCGACCCGGCCCCCGGAAGCCGTCATGGCAGCCGGCCTTACTATCACACAGTTTCAGGAGGCGGCGCAGGCGGCGTTTCGCCATTATCTCCGGTATCCGCAGGTCCTGGTGACCCTCCGGTCGCCCCACGTGGACTTCGTATACCTGGTTGGCTATTTTGCCAGAGACGGCGCCTATCCCCTCGGCGGCGAATCCAGCAGCCTGGCTAACGCTTCCGCAAACAGCGCCGCCGTTTCCGCCCCTGGCGCCTTCACCGCGCTCGATGCCGTAGCGCTGGCCGGAGGCGCGCCCGAAGGCGATCTTTCGCAGGTGGTTCTCACCAGGGGGCGCACAACAAGAGTGCTGAACCTGGACGAGGCCCAGCGCGCCAACGATCCGCGAGACAATATTCAACTGCTTCCGAATGACGTTATCTTCGTGCCCGAGTCTCGCCAGCACGTGACGGTGCAGGGTCAGGTGAACGCTCCTCACAATATTCCCTTCAAAGCGGGAATGGAGTTGGAAGAGGCGATTGGCGACGTGGGCGGCGTCACGGCAAAGGCGGACGTGAGCCACGTTAAGGTGACCCACGCGAATGGCAAAGAGCTGACCATCGATCTGCAGAAGCTCATCCAGACCGGGGCGAAGGATAACATCGCGCTCCAGGCCGGCGACATCGTGACGGTGCCCGAGCTGCTCGACCGGGTGCTGGTGCTGGGCGAGGTGCGTAATCCGCAGACGATTCCCTACAAGGAATCACTCACCGTGGACGACGCCATCGCGCTCTCCGGCGGTGAGACGCCGCGGGCTGACCTGAGCCACGTCAAACTGGCGCACACCGATCCCGCCTCAATCCAGACCATAGACCTGGATCGCGCTCGCCGGGAGGGAAGCGCCACTCAAATCAAACTCAAGCCGGGCGACGTGATCACCGTGCCGACGATGGATGCGCAGGTGTTTGTCCTGGGTTCGGTGACGCATCCTGGGCCTGTTCCGTTCCGGCCCGGCATGACGCTGCTGGAGGCGCTCAGCGGGTCCGCTCCGGAAACGTCCCGAACAGCGGCCTCCGTCTCCGCCGGCGCCAGCGCCGGCGGCCCGACGACAGATGCGGACCTGTACGACGCGATTCTCACCCACGCCGATGGAACGACCGTTCCGGTGGACCTGGACAAACTGATTCGCAAAGGCGATCAGCAGCTTAACATGAAGCTTGCCGCGGGGGATTCTCTCTATCTGCCGGAAAGCAAGCGGGTAGTTTACGTTTTTGGCGCCGTCAATAAGCCGGGCGCCTATTACCTTTCGCAGAACGATAAAGACCGCGTCTTGAATGCGCTCGACATGGCGGCCGGCAGCAGCCCCGGCGCCGATATCGGAAAGGCGAAACTCCTCCGCCGCAGCCCAGATGGCAAGATTGTCACCACCGACCTGCATCTGGATAAAATGCTGAATAAGGGCCAGCTTCAAGATAACGTGCAGCTGCTGCCCGGCGACGTGATCTTCGTGCCGCAGCAGAGCCGCCAGCCCGGTATCTCCGCGGGCAACCTCTTACCAAGCTTAATCTATACTCTTGTGCCGTTCCTGCGGCCATAGTTTTATTCCTAATTCTTCGCTGTTCCGACGGCGCAGCAGCCTGAGAACCGACAGACACCCGAGAACCGCAGTGTTCAACGGAGAAAACTCATAAAATGGAAGAATCCCAACGTGATACCATCTCTATCGTTCGTCGGCGAGCGTGGATCGTCGTGGTCGGGACGCTTGCAGGCGTGGTCCTGGCTCTGATCCTGACCCGTTTGACTCCCAGGACCTATGAGGCCCGAGGGGAAATCGCGATCAAGACGCCCACCGCCGAGGCGCAGGCGAATTCCCTCCTGACCAGCCTACAGATATCGCCCGACACCTTCAAGCGTACACAGCTCACCCTGATCACGAACCCCTGGATGTTGAGCCGTATCGAGCATAATCTGGCGCAGCGCGACGGGATTTTCGGGGTAAAAGATCTGTCTCGCAATCTGATCGCCGAGGATATTCCTGATACGGAACTCATTGATATCTATGCGCGCGATCATAACCCACGCACGGCGCAGGTTATTGCCAATGAGACCGTGACCACGTTTCGGGAATACCTTAGCCAGGTTGACGCCGACGCGGCCCGGGGCGCGCTATCTACCATGCAGAATCGCGTCGAACAGGCACGGGCGGCCATGGAGCAATCCAGCGAGAAGCTTGCTGCCTTCGAGACGAAGTTCGGTATCTTAGACCTGGACAAACAGACGGATGCAAACGTTACGGCCATCGCAAACAGCGAGCAGGCGGCAGCCCAGGCCCAGCAGGACCTGGACGCGGCCCAGGCCAGCATCACCGCGGTTCAGCGCCAGCTCAACCAGCAGAATCGTCTCCTCAAGACGAACGGCGTTCGCAGTAACTCGCTCATCGACGCGATTCGCGCACAGCTCGCGGACCAGCAGAATCAGCTTCGATTGGCTCAGGAGACCTATGTCGATAATCCGGATGCGATAGCGCCTATCCAGGCGCGAGTGTCGGATTTGCGCAAGCAGCTCCAGGCGGAAATCGCTAAAGTGGCGGCGGGGAGCGGCAGCGTGGAGATGCAGGAGCAGCTTCTCATCGCACTCTCGGACGCTCAGCGCCAGGCTCTCGCTCTGCAGAGCCGTTACAACACGGTGCGCGACCAACTGGCGCAGCAGATACAGAATCGAGGTAAGCTGCCCTACCTGCAGCAGCAGATCAGTCAACTGACTCAAAACGCCGCTGTGGATCGCGACCTCTACCAGAAGACACTGGGGAGCTTTGAACAGATCGACATGGACCGACTCTCGCAGCCAAGCGTGGTTCAAGTTACCGGTCTCGCCACTTTGCCAACAGCGCCGGTTCTTCCAAAGCCGATGGCAAATATTTTGCTCGGGGCTGCGCTCGGCTTTATCCTCGCGCTCTCTCTGGTTGTTTTAATGGAGCGGATGGATCAGTCGGTGCATTCCGAGGCTGAGCTGAGAAAGTTAGCGCCCGATGTTCCGATCCTGGGAGTGATCCCTCAGCTTCAGCCAGGCGATCTCACGCTCACAGACAATGCGAGTGGGCCCGGCTCGGGCGCCTACCGTATGCTATGGAGCAATCTCGGCTTTGTCACCATAGATGAGCCAATCCATTCGGTGGTTGTCACCAGCGCGCTGCAGGGGGAAGGCAAGTCACAGACCAGCGCCCATCTCGCCCGCACCGCGGCAGAGGATGGTAAGAAGGTCATCCTCGTAGACTGTGATCTCCGGCGCCCCTCACAACACAAACTGTTCGGCGCAGGAGATAGACCCGGCATCACCGATGTCGCCAGCGGAAGGGCAGCGCTCGATGATGCGCTGTTCCCAACCACCCAGCCTGGCCTGACGCTGCTGCCCGCCGGACAGGCGCTCCCCTTGAATCCGGCGACGCTTCTGCGATCAGCGCGGATCGCGCAGATCCGGCAGGAACTCCTGGAACGAGCGGATCTCGTTATCTTTGACACACCGCCCGGTTTGATGCTGCCGGATGCGCTGGTGTTAGGAGCGCAGAGCCAGGGACTGATCCAGGTGATCGAATCGGGGCGCACGCGGCGAGACTGTATCCTCCACGCTCTTGAGAGTATTCAGCGCGCACGCGTCACCCACCTCGGCATCGTGTTCAACAGAGTACGAAGAGCTGATCGACACGGATACTATTACTACGAATACAACCAGAGACCGCAGTCGTCCAACGGCAACGGCAAGACGGGGGCGTCTTCAACTAACGGCAAAACGCTGTCGGGATCTCATCACCATTAATACGCCGGCCGGTACCTCGCCAGAAAAACCCCTCCACCGGGAGTGGACTCAGCGGCGAGACGACCGGCCGGCTCAGGGGGACCTTTGGTCCCCCGGCGGCAGAGAATCATGGTAGATTGATGGTGAACAGGAATTCAGGATCAATCGCGCAGTGGGCCAGCAGCGGCCTGCTGATCGCGCTGGCGTTGGTGTACGCCAACGTCACCCCCTATCTTAATGCTGTTCACGGCGCTGAGTCGGCGTTTTTCGCGGGCATGTTGCTTTGTATCATCCTGAGCGTGGACCGCAGCAACGGAATCCGGCGTAACCTCGCGAATCTGCTGCCCTATTTTGCCTTCGTCCTCGTATTCTTTCTCTGGGGTCAGGCCGTCGGCTTTGACCCTGCGAATCCCTCGGCACACGCAGCGACCGCTATCCGAAGCCAGATGATCATCCTCGGCGGTCTCATTGTTGCGCTCTGCAGCAGACAGCGCCTGGCCCGGTTTACGGAGCTAGTTCAGGCAGCGAGCATTTTGAATTGCGCGATCTGTCTCTGGGAACTCGGACACCCCCACTACGTGTATGTTTTCGCGCATCTGGTTACGGGCAGTGTCTCGCATGATATAATCGACGTGCGGCCCGGAGGTCTTTGGCCCAACGCAAACGAGGCCGGCTTTGCTTTTCTCATCGCCATACTGCTCTCGTTCTGGAGTCGTAAATCCTGGATGTGGGCCGGCCGAGCGGCCGGAGTGACCGGTATTTTCATCACCACATCCAGAACAGCCGCCTATCTTCTCGTCCTCTGCGCCATTGCCTATATGATCTATTCAGCCTTGCATGCGCAAGATAGTGAGTCAGCGCGCAAAGAGTTTCGCCGTTGGACAGCGGCGGTGATAATCGGCCTGGTTCTACTGCTCACCTTAGCTTCGGGCAGCATCCACCGCGCCCTGGAGGGCGTTGGTGGCGAGTGGCATGGCGGGAAATTCGATCGGGTTGGCCGGCTGCTTGACTTCGAGCAGAAGGACGCTGCCGCACGCCTCCCCGTCACGCGGCGTTACCTGAAACGCGCAATAGAAGCGCCCTGGTTCGGCTACGGTTTATCCACCTTCACCGAATACAGGGGCGTCTTCGACGACGAGGGCGCTCACGACATTTATCTGACGGTGTGGGGCGAGACCGGCCCATTCATGCTGCTCGCGTACCTTCTTGTTCTCGCAAAT
>DASRZA010000499.1:0-11937 GCA_035686845.1 Armatimonadota bacterium
GTCCGCAGCGCGCGCTCTATAGCTTCCGGGCGTGCGCCCATCTCAAGGGCTGCGAGCGCCGCGGCCATCGCGTTCTCCCTGTTGAAACGGCCGGCAAGCGTAAATCGAGAAAGGTCCAGCGAGAGGTCCGGCAGCGACGCCTCGGCGGGGTCCACTCGCCCCACAATCCGGATCCGATCTTTATCGAGATATGCGCCTGATTCAACCGGATGACTGGAGCAGAATCGATAATGCCGTGCGGCGCCGATCAAGAGATCGGGATATGCCTCAGCGAAGGCATCACCGAAGATTGCCAGATCGGCGCCAGATTGATTCTCGCAGATCCGGGATTTCGCGGCGGCGTATTCGTGTAGACTACCATGGCGATCCAGATGTTCGGCGGAGAGGTTCAGGATTCCCGCCACTCTCGGTCGGAATTGATCGATCCATTCAAGCTGAAAACTGCTGATCTCAGCGACAAGAACCGAATTCTCGCTCGCGGTCTCGGCCAGGGGCGCCAGTGGCGTGCCGGGCGCCAGGTTCCCGCCAATAGCCACCGCGATTCCCGCGGATCGGAGCATTTCACCGCATAGCGCGGTCGTGGTGCTCTTTCCATTCGTTCCGGTGAACGCGATAATGGGCGCGTGGCTGATCCGATACGCAACCTCAATCTCTGAGAGAATGGGTACGCCCCGGCGGTCAGCTTCGAGCAGAACACGTGAATCTCTCCGCATCCCCGGACTCGGAACGATCAGATCGGCCTCTTCGATTCTCAGATATTCGGTCCCGAATATGACGGACACGCCGCCCCGCTTGAGGACACCAATCTCAGGGTCGGAAGAGTAATCCTGCTGATCATACGCCAGCACCCGAGCGCCGCGGCGGCGCAGAATCGCCGCCACAGCACGCCCGGTTCTCGCCAGTCCGACCACTGCGATTGTGAGGCATCCCAATCCATCCGGATCACGCCAGGCTGCCGGGGAAACGGCCTTGGACGACGATTCTTTCTGACCTAAGTCCAGCTTTTTCATGCGATCAATGCTCTTAAAATGCTTTCCATGCGTTCATCTCAGCGACCCGGGATATGGATTCGGTTACCTTTCACCCTACGGAATAGAGCAAGAGAAGCGCGACGAGCGCCAGAATCAGCCCGACGATCCAGAAGCGAACAACGACACGGGTCTCTTTCCAGCCAAGCATCTCAAAGTGGTGGTGGATTGGCGCCTTCAGGAATACACGGCGATGCGTCCGTTTATAATAGCCTACCTGAACCACCACGGAAAGCGCCTCTACGACGAAAACACCGAACGGAATCAGCAGCAAGATCTCCTGTCGCGTGACGATCGCCACTCCCGCAAGACTCATCCCGAGGGCAATGGATGACGTGTTGCCCATGAAGATCTGCGCGGGATGACAGTTATACCAGAGAAAGCCGAGGCAAGCGCCGCAGATGGAAACCGAAAAGATCGCCAGGTCCGGTCGGTGGACGGCCAGTGCCACAGCGGCGCAGGCGGCCCCCGCGATGAGCGAAAGTCCTCCGGCCAGTCCATCCAGCCCGTCGCTTAAATTCACAGCGTTCGACATTCCGGCGAGATAAACGATAGCAAGAGGAATCCAGAACAGGCCGGTGTTGAACGTTCGGCTGGTCCCCGGTATGACGACGAGAGAGAGGCCCGGCTCTTTGAACCAGAGATAGCCAATGAAGAGAGCGGCGAGCAGAGCCTGCGCCCCGAGTTTCTGATTCCACTTCTGGCCCGCGGACCGACCGCGGCTGAGAATCAGATAATCGTCCAGGAAGCCGAGGCCGCCAGTGGCGAGCATTAGAATGACAAGCGCAGCGACTTCATACGCGCCCGGTGTGAATACGGCGTAAACGAGGCTCACCACCGCGGCAGGCAGCACGATGGCGAGGCCTCCCAGTGTCGGCGTCCCCTTTTTTGCCTGGTGAGTTTCGGGAACGTCCTCGCTGATAACCTGCTCGGCGTGCCGGCGGGTCAACGCGCGGATCAGGCCGGGCAGAGTCGCGAACGCCAGGCCGAAAGCACAAAGAAAGGCGAGAAGGAGCAGCGGTGTCATGAGCGCGCCCCAACCGTCTTCGCGAGCGGGACGGCCAGCGTGCGGAGGGCATCCACGATTCGATCCATGCGGACGCCGTTGGATCCTTTGACGAGGATTAGATCGGCGTCGACTATCCAGCCGGCGGCCGCGGCCGCCGCCTCAGCGCTATCAGGGAACCACTGAACCGCTTCGAGACCGTTAACGCGAGCTTCCTCGGCCATCGCCGCAGATTCAGGACCGACGCAGATCAGCCGGTCGATGCTCGAACGCGCGGCGTCTCTGCCGACCCGGCGGTGAAATTCAGCGGCGTACGACCCCATTTCCAGCATATCTCCGAGTACGGCTGTTCTATGAGGATAACCCGGCGTCCGATCCATCAGATCCAGCGCCGCTTTGACGGATTGGTGGCTCGCATTATAGGCGTCATCAATCACCAGCGCGCCGGTGGCGCAGACGAAGCGCGCGCCACGGCCCGTAATGGCTTTAAAATCCCGAAGCGCCGCTGCGCCCGCGTCGAGTGATACTCCCAGCGCGGCGCCTGCAGTGAGCGCAGAGAGCGCATTGAGTACGGTGTGAAGTCCACCAGTCGAAAGCGATACCTCCACCTTTTCGCGATTCGACCGGGCAGTGAATCGGACACCTTCGATTCCCCGATCTTCAATGCTCTCAGCGAAAAAGTCGGAATTGGAACCAAGACCAAAAGAGAAGACGCGCGGCGCGCGGCGCGCCAGTTTCGTGAAGAACGGATCATCTCGGTGGAGAATCGCGGTTCCATCGGCGCGAATCCCCTCGAAAATCTCGGCTTTAGCCTGGGCGATCGCTTCAATGGAGCCGAGCCGGCCCACGTGGCTCAGCCCGATATTGGTGATGACAGCCACGTCCGGGCTGGTGATCCGGCTGAGATAACCGATCTCGCCCGGCCCGCGCATCGCCATCTCCACAACCGCAGCCTGATGACCGGGCTCCAGTCGCAGGAGCGTGACCGGAACCCCAATTTCATTGTTCAGATTGCCCTCGCCCTTTAGCGTCATGAAGCGGGCGCCAAGCACGAGACCGAGCATCTCCCGGACGGTCGTCTTGCCAACACTTCCAGTTACGCCCACAATTTTCGCGCCACTCGCATCCCGGACGCACCGGGCCAGGGCGCCCAGCGCAAGCAATGTATCGGGCACGGTCACGAGGGGCAGCGGCGGATCTGTCATAGTCTCTGAAACCACTGCGGCCAGCGCTCCGCTCTCTTTTGCCTGCCCCAGGAAATCGTGACCGTCGAAACGCTCACCCTTGAGAGCGACAAAGAGCGCGCACGGTTGAAACTGACGCGTGTCGGTAGAGACGCTCGCGATCAGGGCGTCGAGCGGAGCATCGGGCGAGGCGACTGCGCCCGCAGCAAGGATAAGTTTTGAAAGGGCAAGAGGGATCACGTCTTCACTAACTTTTTGAGCAGCTCCCGGGCCACTTCACGATCGTCGAAATGAATGGCGCCATCTGCAAAGACCTGGTACGTTTCATGTCCCTTTCCGGCGATGACGACAACATCCCCTGTTCGGGCATCAGAAAGAGCGCGACCAATGGCCTCCCGGCGATCCTCGATGACGGCGGCGCAGCCGTGATCTTCGGCCGGAATACCCGCCACAATCTGGCTCAAAATAGCCGCCGGGTTCTCGGTCCGTGGATTATCCGAGGTAACATATAGCTGGTCGGCGAGATCTGCCGCGATAGCCCCCATCTGCGGGCGTTTGCCGGGGTCCCGGTCACCGCCGCAGCCAAAAACCGCCAGGAGCCGGTTCGCCGTGATCGCGCGAGCTGACCGGAGCAGATTAAGAAGCCCGTCCGGAGTGTGCGCGTAGTCCACGATGACAGTGAAGGGCTGGCCGCAGCTTACACTCTCGAAGCGGCCGGCGGCTCCGTGGGCGTTCGCCAGACCGGCTGCAATCGCCTCCGACGCCAAACCGAGAGCCAATCCGGCGCCCACCGCGGCCAGCGAATTATAGACGTTGAATCCGGCGCCAATCGGCACGTGCACCGGAAAACCCATTTTACCATATCGTGCGGTATAGCTCACGGACCGCGGGGTGACCTCCGGATTCTCGGCGACCAGATCGGCCGACGGATGCTGCGACGAAGCGACGCCGTATCGAATGACCCGACCCGGGGTTTCAGCGGCAAGCCTCGCGCCATAAGGATCGTCGACGTTTATAACCGCGGTGAATGGTTTTCCCGCCGCCGCAGGGTAATCTACGAACAGTTTTTTCTTCGCCTGGTAATATTCTTCCATGGAGGCGTGGAAGTCGAGGTGATCCTGGGTCAGATTGGTGAACACGGCGGTGTCGAATGCGCAGCCCCACGGACGATGCAAATCGAGCGCCTGGGAGGAGATTTCCATCGCCACGGCGCCAATACCCTCCTGCAATAGTTTACGCAGCGTTCGCTGAATCGAGGGCGCCTCCGGCGTGGTGCGGTCGGCGGGGATCAGCGTCCCACGAATCCCAAGCCCCAGCGTGCCCAGCGTCGCCGCCGGAACTCCCGCTGCTTCGAGTGAGGCGGCAATCAACATCACCGTCGTCGTCTTTCCGTTGGTGCCCGTGACACCAATCATCTTGAGCGCGTGTGAAGGATGCCCGTAGACCAGATCCGATGCCACTGCAAGCGATCTGCGCGCATCCGGCGTAAAGAGGCGTCCCAGCCTCGCATCCGGACGATCAGGATTATCGAGATCGCCGAACGTCTCCATGTCATCACTCGCGATGGCGGAGGCGCCGCGCTTTACAGCGTCCGGAATGAACGGACGACCGGGGTGAAGGACACAGGACCCCACGCAGAAGCCCTGGAGCGCGAAAAACAGCGCGCCGGGCGCCGCCTCTCGTGAATCTGCAACCGCCGATTCAATAGGTGGATCCGCGCTGCCAAGGAGCCGGCTTCCCGGAATCTGCCGGGCAATGTCAGACAGCCGCAGCATGAATGACTCCCGTCTCCGGCTTAGAAGAGATGCGCCCCGATTGCTCTTGCGCCGTTGGATCACGCCTGTACTGTGGAGATCTGTCGGAGTGAGAATTCCTTAGCCCCCGATCGGAGCGGCGGTTGGAGCTAAGACGCCCTGACTCGACGGAGCTCGACACGCGGATTGCGGCCCGGCGCGTTGGCGTCTGGGAATGAGCGCCTCGAATCCAGGAGGATGCGAACGGCGAACCGGTTCCGGCGAGCCGGACCTCTTGCTTGCGGAGTGAGCGGTAATTGCTGCCATCGGCCGTGAGCTCCGGCGCGTCGGGAGGAATCTGTAGGTAGTGAAGCGACCAGCGCAGCACCTCCCGTACGACCGGCGCGGCGCACACGGCGCCCCAGTGTATTCCCTTCGGCTCATCGATCATTGTGATACAAGCGACCCTTGGGTCCGACGCCGGCGCGAACCCAATGAACGATGCGACATATTTGCCCGGTATGTACCCGTGAGCGCCCGCCTTTTGAGAACTCCCGGTTTTCCCGGCGATCGAGTAACCGGGGATTTCCGCATTCTTTCCGGTTCCATCATACACCACCGCGACCAGGAGGTTCTTAGTCTCCCGCGCGATTTCCGGAGAGACCACCCGCCGGACGGCGCACGGCGCGATGCTGCGGGTGACGCCCGCATCGGTGTTCACGATGGATTGAACCACTTCCGGCTTCATCAAACATCCACCGTTCGCGATGGCGGCGTACGCGTACAGAATCTGTATTGGCGTTACCATTATGCCCTGGCCAAAAGCAATGTTGGCGAGGCGGACCCGCGCCCACGTATCGGGTCGAGACAGTCGGTAGGCGACCGCGCCCGGCAGGCCAATCTCGCTCCGGTCGAGCAGCCCGAAGCTTTTTATATATTTGTAGAGATCAGAGCCGCCGAGTTTCATTCCCACCGTCGCTGCGCCCACGTTGCAAGAGTTCCGAAGAATGTCGCGGAGTGTCTCCACGCCATGTCCCCCGTGGTAGGGAGCCTCTACCACGCAGCGGATACGCCGGCGCCCGATCATGATCGAGCCTTTGCAGTCGACGGTATCGGTGAGACTCCATTTTTTTGTCGCGAGCGCTGAAGCCGCAGTCACCATCTTCATTGTGGACCCCGGCTCGTACGCGTAGGAGATAGCCCGGTTTAGAAGAGCGTCCATGTCCTTCTTCTGCACAGGCAGATTCGGGTTGAAGGTAGGACGGCTCGCCATAGCCAGGATTTGACCGGTGGGCACGTCGACCACGAGCGTGCATCCCGCCGTCGCGTGATGCGCCTGAACTGAGCGATCCAGCTCGCGCTCCGCGACCTCCTGGATCCGAGCGTCTAACGTCAGACGAATCTCGCTGCCATTCCGGGCCGGCTTCAAAACTCGCTCCGTGCCGGGTATAGGCTGACCCTTGCCGTCTACCCGATACGCCGTCTCTCCGTCGACGCCGCGCAGTATTCGATCGTATCCCTCTTCAATGCCGGCACGGCCAACATCGTCGGTTGTAACACGCCCGATCGTTTGCGCGCCCAACGCGCCTTGCGGATAGGCTCGGAGAAACACCGGATCGGCGCCTGCGCCCTGGAGGTTGAGGGCCCGAACTGAGAGTCCCAACTGGTGGCTGACGTGCCGTTTCACAAACGAAAAGCTGCGCGTCTCGCTGAGTATCGCCTGAATGGCTTGAATGGGCATGTTCAGGGTGTGAGCAAGCGCCGGGGCGACCTGAGCGCCGAGATTCAGCTTCCGCACCAGGTTAGGGCGGACCCAAACGTCAAACCCATCCACGGTGATAGCGAGCGGGATACCATTACGGTCATAGATATCGCCGCGGCGGGCTGGAATGACGCGAGTTTCCTGGTCTCGTTCGGCCGGTTCACCCGGGTGCGGCAGCGCCTGGAGATAGGTGAAACGGAGGGCGAGTCCAAGATAGGCGGCGCTGCAGACGAGAAAAAGAGTGAGGATACGTGAATTGAGACCTTGAACCGGGGATTCAGACGTTATCTGCATTGCGAACCTCCCACCCACCGGCGATGTGAGTGGTATCATCGATGAGACGACTGTTACAAAAAGGGCGGCTGTTGTAAGATGGAGCAGCGTCCGGGCACGGTAACCGAATTGGCGCCCGGACGATGGATCTCCTACAATCCGCCTTCGGGAGCGTAGGCTACGATCGTGGGCGCCGAAGGGGTCACGGGCGCTGCCTGGCGGATAAAAATCGTCTGCGACGGCGTCGCCTTTACCATAGCGAGCCGGACGGCGGCGGCGCTGACCCGGCTGGAATCGGCGAGCGCCGCTTCCCGATCCTGGAGCACGCGGTTCGACTGCTGAATCTGGCTGAGCTCCCCTTGCAGATGGTTGACATGGTAGCCGATCACAGTCATCCGAGCGAATCCACCGACCCAGAACGCCGTCGCCGCGGTCCCAATCAAAGTCATTACGATCGTCCTGATATAGCGCTCCGGTCGAGCGCCGGACTGGTAGCGCCTTCGGCGGCGCGATGGGGCACGGGAAGGCTGCGCCACAACCATTTCGGGCATTGCACTCATTCTAGACTCCTCAGTTCACTAACGCAGGACGATTACAAGGTCTCCAACACTCTTAACCGCGCGCTCCGGGAGCGCGGATTCATTGCTACTTCGGCCGCCGATGCGACGACCGGCTTACGGGTAAGTATCTTCACTAACGCCACCGCGCCGCACACACAGACCGGAAACCGCGGCGGACAGGTGCATTTCCCGGCCAGCGACACCAATGTCTGCTTTACAACACGATCCTCAAGGGAATGAAACGCGATGAGGGCAAGACGTCCGCCCGGCCTTAAATATTCCACCGCCTGCCGGATTGCAGGCTCGACCTGGTCCAACTCCTCATTCACCGCGATTCGGAGCGCCTGAAACACCCGTGTGGCCGGATGGATTCCCCGGGGCCACGCACCCCGCGGAATCGCTTTCGCCACCAACCCGGCCAGTTGATCCGTCCGTTCAATGGCGCCCCGCGCCCGCTCCTCCACAATCCGACGAGCGATTCGCCGGGACCATCGCTCCTCGCCATACCGGTAAAAAATATCCGCCAGATCATCCTCAGACAATTGGGCAACCAGTTCCGAAGCGGCGCGTCCTTGACCCTGGTCCATCCGCATGTCAAGCGGTCCCGGACGGCTGAAACTAAAGCCCCGTTCCGCCCGGTCAAGCTGCATGGAACTGACCCCCAGGTCAACAAGTACAGAATTGACCCGCTCAATTCCGAGTTTTTCGAGCGACTCCGACAGCCGATCCAGTCGCGACGGCCGCAATGTGACCGCGTCCCCAAAGCGCTCCAGTCGACGTCCGGTAAGTTCCAAAGCGTCGCGATCTCTGTCTAATCCGATGAGCCTGCCGCCCGGCAGAATCTTCTCCAGAAGCGCCGACGCATGCCCCCCGGCGCCCACCGTCGCATCTACGATTACAGCCCCAGGCGCCGGGCGGAGCCACTCCAACACCGCGGCACACAGCACCGGAACGTGCGCCGCATCGTCCGATGAATCCGGGTCCACCGGCGCCGGCGCTGCCCGCACCTCTTGATCCGTCGTCGGTCGAAGTGGAATCACTTCATCGTTCTTCGCTTGCTTCCACTTACTTGCTATATTTCACGCCTCTTCAGTTAAGATTCAATTCCCGGGCGGCGTCCTCCAGTTGATCATCGTCCAGGTTTTCGCAAAATGCCGTCCAGCGGGCTCGCGACCAGATTTCGATTTTTGTGATGGACCCCAGGATCACCACGTCCCCGGCGAGTTCGGCGAATTCTCGCAGCGGAGGCGGGATCGTCAGGCGACCCTGCGCGTCGGTCGAGACCTCTTCCGCGCCGCCGGCGAAAACAGTTCTCAGCAGGTTCGCCGCGCTGCTGAATGCGCCCGCGTCCGCAAGCTGCGCCGCAATCTTTTGCCATGCGTCAGAAGTGTGAATGTGAAGCGTCCGACGGAGACCACAGGTGATGATGAACCGCTCCCCCAGGCTCAACCGAAAGCGCGGTGGGAGCACGATCCGGCCCTTTTCATCAATCGTGTGAAAGACCGTCCCTAAAAACACTCGCTGCGCCCCCGCACTGGGCTATACTTCCCCAGATCTCCCGGAAATCTCCACCAACTTACCCCAAGTCACCACCGACATTCCTAAATTACTGCAATAATCGGAGCAGGTCAAGCCTTTATCTACTCCCTAAAGTGAATCGACTCGGAGAATCAGGAAACCTTTTTGACGGACCCTGCGCCAGGCGATCGATCTGAGTTTGAAGCCGCTCGAATCCATTTCTACTGGCAGCCGGCCACAATTGCAGGATGCCGGCATTGGGTCGCGCCGAGGTTCAACGGATGCCGCGGCTGGGGCGCGACGGGCGAACCAGCCGAGCGCTTTCATCGTTTCAACTCGTGCGCTGCGGGGTAGAACTTGAAGCATCAGACCACAATTCGCTTGTTTGACGAGAGGCGCCCACGCCTCGGGCGTCGCTTGACCAATGACGCCGGATCGCCGGATCGTACGTGAAAACGATTTGCGGCGGCGCCGCGTTGGAGGGCCCCTATTGAAACCACTTGAGAGCTATGGCTTTGCCCCCGAACCTGAGAAATTCTGCTGGGCGACCGGCATCGAAGGATCTACTATTCCACAAATGGGGATCGATCAGTACGAGTGGGCCGATCATTATCGCCAGTTCGCCTGTGATTTCGACCTCGCTCGCTATGACCTCGGGGTCCGATGGGTTCGCTACCCAATTCCCTGGTACCGGGTCAACCCCGCGCCGGGGAAATACGAGTGGGGATGGACAGACCAGGCTCTGGGCTACGCCGGCGCCATTGGCATTACTCCTATCGTGAACCTCTGCCACTTCGGAACCGCGGCGTGGATAGACAATGGATTTGGGAATCCGGATTTCCCACGTTACCTGGAGGAGTACGCCCAGGCGTTCACCGAGAGGTATCGGAATCTGATCCGATACTATACCCCGATCAACGAGCCACTCATAACCGCTCTCTTTGCGGGAGACGTGGGATGGTGGCCGCCCTGCTGGACGGGCATGGAGAACTATACAAAGGTCCTGGCCAATGTTTGCGAAGGAATCGTAAGGGCGTATCGTTCGATCAAGGCGGCTCAACCCGACGCCGTATGTGTATTCGCAGATGCGACGGAACTCCATCGCACAAACAATCCGGACCTCCAGGATCTCATGAACTTTCGCAACACCCGCCGCTTTCTCCTCAATGACCTGATTACCGGACGCGTGGACGATGAGCATCCGCTTCGCAACTGGCTCCGTGAGAAACGGATGCCGCAGACTTCGATAGAATGGCTGCAAGCCAATCCGATAGAACTGGACGTGTTAGGTCTCGATTATTACCGTCACACCGAGCGGCAGATTTACTGGCGGGCCGGCAAGGCTGAGCAGCGCATCGCCTATCCGATCCGGGGCCTTTACCAGGTGGCGCAGGATTACTGCCAGCGATACGATTGTCCCGTGTTTATTACCGAAACAAACTGGTGCGGAGCAGTGCAGCACCGGATCGACTGGCTGAAGTATACGGTGAGCGAGGTCCGGCGGCTGCGGGAGGACGGGACGCCGGTAGTGGGATTCACCTGGTGGCCGTTATTCGACCACTTTGACTGGGAATACGCCATGACCCGCGCGCATGGTCATATCCATCCGGTTGGACTATTCCACCTTCTACCCGAGGGTATTCATCCCGATCGCAGACCGCGCCGGCTGGTAAGTCGGCACGGTTCGGGCCAAACACTGCGCCGGGTGTCCAGCGCCCTCGCCGAAACCTATCATTCCCTGATCGAGAATTCGGATGAATCCGTGGGCTTCATCGGAAGAACATCGGGGCGCCAGGCGCAGCAGATGACACCCTCGAAGAACGTTCGAGAGTACGCGAAGGGCTGAAACGGGGAGTCAAAGGGCGCCGCGCCTTCATCCCGAAGAGTGTCGCGCCTGCCAAAAAACAGAGGTCTTCCTCATTGTATGAAGAGGAAGACCTCTGGCATCTGAAATTCGATGGATTGGGGCGCCGGCATACGCTGCAGCGCCGCGACGATCTCAGGCGGGAGTAAGTTCCCGCGCCAGTGAGATTAGATCTTCGAGCGTATGCGCTCGGGAGTTCACGCGTGACTGCGCGACCCGGTGAAGAACGCGGCTGAAGTGATCGAAGGCGTCCAGGTAGTTATATCCATTAGCCGCTCGCATCATCTGAATAGCTTTTCGCTTGTAATGATCGAGCATGTGAGCCAGCGGCATCTCAAAGTTTACCATTGCTTCCTTGACAAGCTGGGCCGTGCGCTCGCCGGGCTGCGCCAGCGCGTCCATCACCATCTTTGTGAAAAAGTGGCAGTGCCGCGCTTCATCCTGCGAAAGGCGTGAGAGGACGTCGCGCAGGATCGGCTCATCCACCGAACGGCGGAGACAGTTGTAGAAAATCTGCGTGGCTTTCTCTTGCAGCGACGTATAGGCGAAGAGCGCGGTTGGGTGCTCGTGAGGCGCGGTGTACGGCTTTTTGCCTTCTTTGACCATTAGAGCGGTCAGTTGTTCCGAATCCCGCCGGCCCGAATTGCGCAGATAAAGCTCGAGGATGTGACCATGCCGGTCTTCCTCGGCAACCCAGCGGAAAACAAAATGCAGCATCTGACGATTCTTCCAGGCCTGCTCGTCCGACAGATCCTCCGTAATGCTGAAGAGACGAATGTATTCGCTGCCATACCCGGGAATATGATCTTCCACGAGCATGGCTGTTTCGACGGCGCCCAGGTGCAGATCCTTCATGTTACTGTGCGAAATCGCGTCCGGCAAAGAGGACCACTGAAAATCGGTATACCGATTGTAACCGACATGGTCCTGCGCCGTAAAATAGTCCTCTACGTGCTGCTCAAGATGAGACAACACTCCGTCCGACATTTCTTGCGATCCTTTCATGAAG
>DASRZA010000500.1:0-4763 GCA_035686845.1 Armatimonadota bacterium
GCGACGCGCTGGAGTCGCTTAAGGCCGGCAGGGGCGCAGCCGCCGCTCCCGCCTATCGGCGCCTGCTGTTCGGTGGTTCCCATCGCGCGGGCCAGGGCGCCTGATCCCATCACTCCCAGCGTTTTCGTCATATAATTGTCGTTCTCCATCTCAATTCCTGATAATAAGGCCTGTACTCGATGACCACTCATCCCTTGACCGCTCACAATCCGGCTGGCGGAGCTCCGTCCAAAACCCGGGTCCGACCGCTCCGTAAGAAAGACAGCGTGCGCCGCCGACTTCCTCTCGCTCTCTCTCCATCTCCCCTTCTCCGTGGCTCCGCCGCCCTCTGTCTCCTTGTCTGCCTTCTCATCCCCCTGGCGGCGCCGTCAAACGCGGCGCCGCAAACGCTCATCGAAACGGATTTTGGGGCCGCGCGTCAACCGGTGGCGGACGCCGACCCGGCGCACGGGAAGGTCATCAAGGGGGTCGTGCCGGAGGGGTGGTACGACAACTCCAACTGGAATTCATCCATCCACGCGCGCTACCAAACTCTGAAGGAGGGCGGAATCCGCTTCTGGCGGGTGGTCAATGGGCCGGAGGGCCGCGCACAGATCGCGCACCCACTGCCGGACGTCACGCAGCGCGGTTATTATGATCTGACGGTGACAGCGCGGGGCCATTCCGAAAGTCTGATAGAGTGTGGAATCCGCCTGGTGGGCGACCCGTACACGAACGTGGGGCCGTATCAACTGGATCTGACTCCGCAGTGGAAGACGTATCACCTGCGCGTTCCGGTCGATGCGCAGAGACAGAGCGTGGGATTCTGGTTTAACTTCGAGTCGGGCACGCGGATGGACATCACGACGTTCCGTCTGCAGCTTCTGAACCGGGACGACCTGATAGCCGAGATAAAGGCGCGATGGCCGGGCGGTGGACGTGGGAATCTGGCCCGCGAGACCCGGTTTCCGCTGGGAATGCCCGTGGGCTGGACGGTTCCAACGGGTGAGGCGATGGGGGTCGCCGTGACGATTGCCACCGCCCCCTCCATGATCGGTCCCAGCGGGACGCCGGCGCTCCGGATCTCGGCCCCGCACGGCGCGGCGGTGGATAGCGCGCCGTTCTTTATCCCCTGGACGTTTGCTCCTCACGTGCTCAGCCTGTCCATTCGAGGGTCGGGTACGGCTCAAATCACCGTCCGCGGGGATGGGCGGGGGCTGTCGAGCCGGGCATTCACTCTCGGGAATCGGTGGCAGCGGGCGGTTGTTCCCTTCACCCCTCTCTTTGAAGGAAAGTCGCACGATTTCGAGATCGACGTAAACGGCACAGCGTGGATCGACGCGCTGCAGGTGGAGCGTGGGAGCGCACCCACTCCTTACACGCCCTCCACGCCTGCCGAGGTCGCGCTTGCCTGTCCGCCCTCGGACGCCAGCCTGGTCCACGTTCAGTTCTCCGACGAGCCGGACCGGCTGGAATATGCGGTTGCCGGAGCGGCGGCGGGCGATCGCCTCCGAGTGAGTATTACGGACATCTACGGCGAGACGCGAGCCTTGCCAGTGGTTGTCGTGCCCCGATCCGGGCGGGGAGTCATTCGCTACGCCGTTTTCCCGAATCACCCTTACGGACCGTTCCGGGTGGACGCCTGGGTGACGGACCCGAAGGGGCGGCGGCGGAGCGGGGAGGGTGAGATCGTCGTCTCCCGGCTGCGGCGGCCCCGTTTCTGGGGAAAGGACGCTCCTAATTCCCCCTTTGGCGTGCATATCAATCCTTCACCACAGCAGGCGCTCCTCGCAAAGGCGATCGGCGCCAACTGGGTGAGGACGCACGACTGTGGACTGCAGATCACCGGATGGTCGTTTGTAGAGCCTTCCCGGGGACAGTGGCAGTTCGACGACAGGGAGCTGGCCTATTACCGGCGGCAGCATCTGGAAGTGCTCGGAATGCTCTCGACGGCGCCAGGATGGGCGACTTCCGTCGGCCGGCCCGCCACCGGTTACTGGGACCGCTACGCGGAGCCGAAGAGCATGGCGGATTGGGCGGAATACGTTCGCCGCACCGTAGGGCATTACAAGGGGACCATCCACGCCTACGAGATCTGGAACGAGCCGTGGGGCGACTACTGGGGAGTCTGGGATAATAAGCTGGGCCATTCGGTGAAAACCCCCGACAGCTTCGCCCACTTCGCCCTGCTGCAGAAGACGGCCTACCAGGCGGCAAAGTCGGTCGATCCGAAAATCACCATCCTTGGCTTCAATACCACCGGGGGCGACCAGGGAAGAGCCGTCCCGGGTTCGAGCTGGACCCGGGCTCTGCTGGAGAACGGCGGACTCAGCTCTTGCGACGTCATCTCCTACCACCATTACAGTTCTTCCATCAGCGGTTCTCGGGACGATGCCGTGGCACACGCCCGCGCAGAGGCGCTGGGTCCGATCTTGACCGAGGATCATGGCGTCCCGAAGCCGGTCTGGCTGAGCGAGGGGAACGCGGTTAACCACATGTTGGACGTGGGGTTCTATAAGGCCATCGTGCCAGGGACGCCGCCGGACAAGAACTGGGACGCCGCTAACCGGTTGAGCCGCTTCGTGGTCAGTCTCCTGGCGCACGGGGATCAGAAGGTTTTCCTCTACACCATGCATGCCGACAGCCAGCTTGGAGCCGGCCCGGCCGACTGGCGGACTCTGGTAACCTCGGATGGGACTCTGCATCCATGCGGGGACGCCTACGCGGCGCTGACGTGGCAGTTAGAGGGGCTGAAGCCGGTCGGAATGAAATCGCCGGCGAAGGGCGTGACGGCGTTCAGTTTTGCAGGCGCCGGACGACGGGTTACCGTATATGCCGCGAGCCCGAACGCGACGCCGTTTCACGTTCCGCCCAAGCCTGGCGCCACCGTGGCCGATCTCTTTGGGAATCCGCTGCCTGCCGGCGCCGTGCTGGGCTCCACGATTATCTTTGTATCGAGCAAAGGATAGACGCGCGTACCACGACCTGTGAGGGGCCGGGCCAAGACGGCGCGCCGCTCAGACGATTCACCTGGCTGGAGCCGGCGTCGGGGAGATGGGGGAGATGCGCAACCGGGCGGGGGCTGAGCAAACAGCCGTCGATTGGGCCCCTGGCACCCGACGTCTCCGAGTTGCCCGGGGCCTTCTGCGCATCTGGCCAGCTCTCCCCGTCCTCCTGGGACAGATCAGGGTACAATTGAAAGGGAGGCGCAGCGATTGTCAGGGTACGATGCAGATGAGCGGCGGGGGCGCCGTTGGATGCAGCCAACTCCAGACCGGTTGGTTGACGCCGTGCGGGCGATGGCCGAAGCGGAGCCGCGGATTGACGCGGTCTACCTGTTCGGATCTCACGCCACCGGGACCGTCCGAGCGACGAGTGACGTGGATCTTGCCGTGCTTCTGGACCCTTCGAGGGGACTAGAAGATCATCTACGGATTCAGTTCCTGTTGGAAGAGGCAGCGGAGGATCGTCTGGGACTGCCCGTGGACGTGATCGTCCTGCGATGGGACCTGTCACCATCCCTACTGTTCGAGATCTTCGGCAAGGAGACGATCCTTTTCGCCCGGGATCGGAACCGAGCGCACCGTGTGGCCTGCCGGGCGCGAGCCGAATACCGCCACGAACTGCCGCGGCTGGAGCGGGCTCGGAAGAACCTGTTGAGGCGTCTGGAAGGATGGGCTGATGCCGTTGGACGAGCGACAGTTCGAACTACTGAGGCTGCTGGAGAGATACGTCAGCAGGCTTGAAGCGCAGTCTGGTGTGGACCCCGCGACGGTTGAGACGGACGGGCCCCTCGACGCGTCGGTGCAACGCTGGCTGCAGGTTGCCGTCCAGTGCTGTATTGACCTGGGCCGAACTGACGACGGGACTTCCATTTCTCAAGGCATTCTCAGCATCTATCGCTCATCTGGCAGCTCGCTGACGCGCCGATACACAGTTGCCACGTCCAGTGTCTGAGGCTCCGCAGAAAAACGCGGGGGCGCCATGTGATCTGCCGTTACTTCCAGTGCAGCTCCTTGCCGCCGACGTCCCGCGGCGGGGGATGCTATATGGATCGGTCTAAACTTCCGCCGCACGGTAACTCGTGTGATCTCCATCCCAAGAAGCCCATCCGTCTGGGCGGGCGCGCCGGATCCGGCGATCATTCGCGTCGGCGATACCTATTATATGAGCGGGGCGATGATGCGCACAACCGGAGCACCCTGGAGCGCCCGGTCAACCGGCTTGAAGCTTGGGCCACTTCCAGGAGATAGCGCAGGGCCCTGTTCACCGCTTCATCATTCGGGAAGGCCTCCGCAACATCTGGCTCAAGGACGACGACATTGGTTTTATCCTTGACGCCGCCTGTATATTTGCCACGAACCAACTCGCCAAAGTCCGCCCTGTTGTACTCGGGCCGGAGTTCGCCGGCCATCTCCGATCCAACGTTCTTCATATATCTGCTTATATGCGTTTGTCGACTGTCGTGCCGATATTTCGAATCCGCGCCCACGTGGCGGCTTTGATTTTGCTCACCGGCTGATCCGGATGCGCGGGATTGGGGATAAGGCGCTGGTTGGCGCAGTCCACGACAAGATCGAGCTTTTCCAGAGCGGTCTGGCCGATCCGCACCTCGTCACCGAGAACCATGGCGTCTTCCATCTCCTCGCGGCCGAGCGCCCTTACGATGAAACCTTCCGTGATGTCCACCGATTCCAGGCGCCCGTCGGCATATTCAGCAACCCTCTGCCCCACCGCAGCCAGCCCCAGGCTCTGCACGACGTGCGGCGGCACGACACACCGCA
>DASRZA010000501.1:0-22974 GCA_035686845.1 Armatimonadota bacterium
GTCCAGCCAGAGACCGGGGAACTGCCGCGAACGTAGGATTCCATCCGGCCCGGGCTTCAACATTTGATAATGTCCCTGTTCCAGAACGAACCAGCGAATCTCCTGCTCCGTGACGAGTAGAACCAGGTATTCGGACGCCCCCGCCCGCTCATAGAGCCGCTTCTTCTGGTGCAGATCATAAGCGACCGATGACCGTGCGATCTCAATCACAAGTTCCGGCGCCCCCTCAACGTATTCCCCTCGATCCACGGTATTCCCGCCATGGGATGGCTTTATTCGTAAAATCGCGTCCGGCTGTACCTCACCGTTTCGTCCCGTAATCAGCGTGCCGTTATCCAGCATCTCAAGCCCGTCCCACTCAGTGGCGAAGGTACGCGCCCACATTACGGCCGTCCCGTGGGGAATGGCGTGGTCCTTACGAACGGGCGAAGACATAACGTAGACGGTCCCTTCGATAAGCTCCGCCCGCGTGTCCACTGGCATGGCGAGGTATCGCTCATGGAAAGTGGGCTGGTCCAACCGGTCGCCATTCTCCAGGGCCGGCACGGCGTCTGGAGATCGCGGGTGCTTTCTGCTCTCAACAGTCGTCACAGTTTCTGGTCCTGAACATTCGCGCCTGCGGCGCAAGAACTTCGCATTCATGATACTCCGGATAAATTGGCGGCGCAATCCGCGATCATCGCCGGCCTCTTCGCTCGAACCACGAATCCACACCCTACCATCGGATGTTTTTCCGTCCGGAGGAACCGTGACGGTACGTCACCCACAAACCGCGCTCGTGTTCAACACAAAGGACACCGGCCCACCTACACCGAATCGCCGATCTCAGGGAGGAATTAAGGTTGAACTCTTCAAGCCAGGTACACCAGGCGTCGGTACTTTTCGGCGTTGCGACAATGTTGAGTATGGGGGCTATATTCGGTCCTGCGACCCGGTGCGCGGCGCAGCCGCTCACGCGGAAACTGGCCCGGTCGGAGATCAAAGCGATGGAGAAGAAGGGTTGGAAGTTGACGTTTGACGACGAGTTCAATGGCAACTCGCTGGATCGGAGCAAATGGATCGATTCCTATCCCGACAATGTTCGCACGCACGGCGCAGAGGAACTGGAATACTACTCGCCCGACGGTTATGAGGTAACAAATGGGATCCTGCGCCTCAAGGGCGAAAATCGACCGAGCGGCGGAAAGCCGTACACGTCCGGCATGGTGACGTCTTTCGGTAAGTTCGCGCAGGAGTTTGGTTGGTTTGAAATGCGGGCGAAGTTTCCACGGGGCAAGGGATATTGGCCGGCGTTCTGGCTTCTACCATCGAACAAGACGTGGCCGCCCGAGATCGACGTTCTCGAAATACTCGGGCATGAGCCCAACAAAGACTACATGACCAACCACTATAGGAACGCCGAAGGCAAGCACGAGGGGAAGGGCGGATCGTTCATTGGGCCAGATTTCTCCACCGATTTTCATACCTTCGCCCTGGATTGGGAACCGGGCTCCATCACCTGGTACGTCGATGGCGTGCAGCGGTACCAGACCACCGAGAATGTTCCGGCGGAGCCGATGTACATGCTGGCGAACCTCGCCATCGGCGGCGGATGGCCGGGCAATCCCGACGCCACCACACCGTTCCCCGGATACATGGACGTGGATTATATTCGAGCCTATTCCAAAGTAGGAAAGTGATTTGAACGGCGGATTTCGGACGCGGCGCGGAGCGGCTCTGCGCTCACACCCTCACGCTCTCATGCCCGTCGTTTGTCGGCTGTCTACGATGTTCCACGAAAAAGCTGAACACGGCATCACCGAGGTGTGCGGCGGCTTCGAATGAATCGGTGTAAACGGTAAGCGTACGACTGCGCGGTCCCTGCTCATAGGCAAGGATACGCTGGTCGAGACCGGACCCGTCCCAGGCAAGCGTGAGCTGCGTCGCGACGCCGGTCTCCATCGTCACCGAACTGACTTCTGATCGGAACAACGGCAGACCGTGGCAAACACCTCGCATGGGCATCGGCTCTTCGGCTCTCCCCGGCAGCTCAATCCGCAGCACTCGCGCTCCCTATCAACAAATCTCAACTCACGGCCAGTAACGCACGACGAAGAGACATTCGACAGCCAGCCCTTATGTTTGCGCACTTGATCATTTTGGCGCAAACACGTTCCCGGTATACACCTCAGCGCACGTTTATGGCGGAACTTCCCGCTTTCATTGCTTACCAAACTCATGACCAGGACCGCTTCGGGCGTTGCCATCTATTAACGCCGGCGTGTGAGCGCCGGCGATGTGAGTGGTCGAAAAAGGGCGCCAGCGATCGTGCAGGCGATCGGCGGCCCGTTACAGACTGCAGTCCGACTACGCCGCTCTCGTGACGAACCCGACCAGAACCGTCTTCCCGCGCCCGTCGAGGGGCGCCAGCGCGCGCCGACACTTATGGCCTCCGCTGACGCCGGCGGACAGGGCCAGGTGATGGTCTGAGCGCCTGGCCGCTTGCGACTCTGGGTCAATCTGCTGCTGCCCATCCCCTGGATCGTCCTTCTCCCCTCGATAATATCTCGCGCTTACAACCGCCACGACCTGCTGAACGCGATCACCTATAGCTGCTGGCTCGTAGTTTCAGTGAAGGCGCTGGTCAACGGCTTTCGCTCCTGGCGCCGGCCGTGCTATATCTCCACAGATGACGCCGGCATCGGCATAACCTTGCGTAAGGGGAGTTGCGCCATACGGTGGCGCGACGTGGTTGGAATGAGAGCGGTGAAAAATCGGGTCCGGATCCAGACTACAGCCGACGGTAAAGATGAGGCGTTTGCGGTTGATCTGTCCGGCTATCCGGAACGAACTCGCCAGGAAATCCGGGACGTGGTTATCACACGGGCGCGACTTCGTCCCCTTCTGCGACATACCGAGCAGTTTATCTCCTCAGGCTCAGTGCCGCCGAGGCTGGGCATCCCGCTGAGCGAATGGGTTCGCGCCAATCAGCGGCGCCTGCCTGAGCGCGCCTCGGAAGGTGAGGTCTCGGTGGAAAAGCTCACCGCGGCGGAGCATCGGTTCCGGAGGTCGAAACAGTAGGCGGAGGCGCAAGAAATGCTGTTAGGGGATCTGGGAGAGGCTGAGCGGAGGAGGCTCCGGAGAGGTCGGCGCGAGTGACGGGAAGAGGATGCGCGGCAAATGAATCTGGATGTTTCGCGAACCGCTTCGGCGCGCGGACGGACTGGATATATGATCGCGGGAAGCGCGAGCGAAGCCTTCCGAGGCTGCGGGAGTTGGTCGTACTGGCGTCCAGAGCGGCGACCCCGGAAGAATTTGAGAAGGCGCTGTGACAGGAAATTGGGTGCGGTTCGGCGAACCACGGGATCAACGAGACTTCTGAATCCCACTATGACCGATAAACAATCCCTTACGCCCTCCCCCGTTTCCTCCGACGCCGAATCCGGCGTGCGAAGCCGGCTCGCCGGATTCTGGCTCAAATATGGCAACTGGGGCGCTCTGGCCCTCGTGTTCCTGCTCGCCAGCATCTTTTCTCCCCGGGACCTCTCCACCGGGCAGAATGTTTTTCTAAAACCGGACAATCTGATCGACATCTTGCGGCAAATATCGGAGGGTGGGATCTTAGCGGTGGGGATGACGCTTGTGGTTCTCCTCGCCGGGATCGATCTTTCGGTGGGCTCGGTGCTGGCGCTGGGCGCCACGTTGTCGGCGGTCCTCTTGCTCAATCATCATTGGCCTGCGTGGGCGGTTTTTATCGTCGTTCTCATGACCGGCGCCGCCGCCGGTTTTCTGAACGGAGCAGTAAGCGTCTGGGGCCGGGTGCAGCCGTTTGTCGTGACACTGGCGGCGATGACCATTTTTCGCGGCGCGGCCCGCCTGCTGACCGATGGCAACGCGCTGCCGTTAGAATCGTTCGGGCACGGACCCGGGCAGGTCGATCCGGTTTTCGGAATCTTAGCCGAGCGAGTGGACGGAATCATCCCGGTGCCGGTTATCATCCTGCTCGTAGTGGTCGCTGTCTGCCATATCTGGATGAGTCGCACCGCTATCGGTCGGCATGTTTACGCCATCGGCGGCAATCGCAAGGCGGCTGTGTTATCTGGGCTGCCGGTGCGGCGCGTCATTATCATCATGTACTGCGTGTGCAGCCTGCTCGCCTGCCTGGCCGGGATGATTCACGCCGCGCAGTTCCAGCAGGCAAGCCCAGCGTCGGACGGACAGGGATATGAATTAACGGCGATTGCCGCAACGGTGATCGGTGGCGCCAGTCTCTTTGGCGGGCAGGGCACAGTGGTTGGCGCGCTCGCCGGCGCTCTCATTATGGGGATTATCGATAACTTTCTTGGGATCCACAACGTCACTGAACACTGGCGCCTCGTCATCCAGGGCCTGATTATACTCGCCGCCGTGCTTCTTCAGCGCGGGCGAGATGAGGAGTAAAAATGAGATTTAAGCAACGGGAAATTGGCGCTATTACCGTCGCGGCCGGACTCGCGGCCGCTGCGCTGCTGGCGGGATGCGGCGGCTCGGGATCTTCCGGGAGCGGCGGGAACACGCCGGGCGGGGCCAGCACGGGCAAGATGGCGAGCGCCGGGGCTCACAAGAAATGGGTGATCGGCTTTTCACAATGCACCGTTTCGGAGCCGTGGCGGGTAGCGATGGACAACGCGCTTACGCAAGAGGCCAATAAGCACAGCGACGAAATCCAGGTTGTTACCAAAGTCGCCAACGACAGCAGCGCACAGCAGCGAGCCGACGTTGAAGATTTGATGAATACGGGCATGGACCTCCTCATCATCTCTCCAAAGGAGGCCGCGCCGCTCACCGGGATCGTCAAGACCGTGTATGAGAAGCATATTCCCGTGATTGTGCTTGACCGGGGTATTCTGGGTGACACTTACACCTGTTTCATCGGTGGTGACAACAGGTTGATCGGTGAAGAAGCAGGGAAATACGCGGCGAAACTCCTGAACGGCAAAGGTAATATTGTCGAGATTCAGGGCAATGTTGGGTCGCCGCCAACGAAAGATCGGCACGATGGGTTTGTGAAGGGATTGGCGGACGCGCATGCCACCGCTAAAATCATCGCCACAGGTTACGGCGATTGGAAGAAAGACAAAGGCCACGACCAGATGCGGCAGATTCTTGCGGCGCAGCCAAAGATTGACCTGGTATACGGCCAGAACGACTCGATGGCGATGGGCGCCTACCTCGCCGCCACCGAAGTGGGCCGCCAGAAAGACATGAAGTTCATGGGCATTGATGGCCTGCCCGGTCCGAACGGAGGCCCCGCCGAGGTGAAGGAGGGTAAGCTGGCCGCCACTTTTCTCTATCCGAACTGCGGCAAGGAGGCCATCGATTACGCATTGCAAATCCTGCACGGCAAGACCGTTCCCAAGCACGTGACTCTCCGGACTGCAACCATCACGCCGGAAAACGCGGAACAGTATATTAATCCGAAGTGATGGCGGGATCTCGTCGCCTCTCGGGAACCAGAGCGGTCTTACGTGAGTCGAAGGATCGTCGGTCATTGACCGGCATAATGCTCAGGCCGTGTGAACGCGCCGCCTGAGGTTGAATGCAGCGAATGATTCTGTCAGAACCGGCGCGCCCCGCAGCGATGAACTTCCGACCCGCACCCTTCATCGCTTAACGGCGCGCCCTTAATGAGGAGGCTCCATGTTGAGTATGCGGGCGGCCCGATGGCCTGGAATAACCGCCGCCGCCGTTGCTCTGCTTCTGGCCGGCGCCGTGGCGCCGGCGGCGCCCGACAGCCAGGGCGCCGCAATTATCGCGCGGGTCAAGGCCTATCACGGCGAGCTGAAAGACATGAGCGCCGTGATGAACGTAGAGCACGAAAATGACGACGCTCTCTCTGATATCAGTCACGATTTTGCCGAGTTCGTAAAATTTGGGTTCCGAAAGCTGAAGTATTACTACAAGAGCCCGGACAAGGTTCGAATGGAATCCACCGCGACGTTCTTCCATTTTCTCAAGGGCATCAGCATCCGTAACGGGAACCGGAAAGATATTTATGTGCCGGCATTCCACATTCACAAAGTCGTGGATGTCACCGGGCAGGAAAATAAGAAAGAGACCGCTCTCGATTTCGGCGTCATTACCGGCGACATCTGGGATCATTACGACGTCTGGTTCATCCGGTCCGAGAAGGACAAGGACGGCGATGTCTATCTCCTGGGGCTGCGTCCCTCAAACGAGCCGCACGGCGGCACGATGATAGCGCGGCTTGACGCCAAGACGCTCAAAGTCCTGGAGCGAGCGCGCTACAATGGCGATGGGGTGCTCCAGCAGCGTGAGGTGTTCTCTAAATGGGTTCATGCCTTGCCCCACGTCTGGATTCCGACCCTCATCGAGATGTACAACAACCAGGGAAAGCTCGGCGGCGACCTGGTATATAGCAAAGTCGAGGTCAATACCGGGTTAGATGATAAGCTCTTTCACTGATCGGCGCCGAACCGTTCGCGCCCAAGATGAACGTGTTCACACCCAATGATATGAGGAACGGAACGCCGGACTTCTCGCGTTTTGGCCCCGGAATACCAAACCTTCGTCGTTCTGGCGCCGTTCCCTCATAACCGGTTCATACCAACATAAACGGTTCATACCAACATAGCCGGTTCATACCGACCATTCCCGGAATCTCATGGCTGCAGCGACTGACGCGTCACTTACGCTCGACTCCAGCGCCAAGCTGCTCGCCGGTGTTGGCCCGCGGCGGCTAAAACTCTTCGGCCGGCTGCTGGGACTGGAGGGGGATATCACTGTCGGTGATCTGCTCGCGCTCTATCCGCGCGATTACCAGGATCGCCGGCATTTCAGCCGCATTCGCGACCTCAAGGCCGGCGCAGTCTCCACATTCTACGGTCAGATGACCGGGATGGCTCACGACCGGCGCACTGCCACCGGCAAAACGGTCACCCAGGCCCCGGTGAGCGATGGTACGGGCATTGTGCAGTTGTGCTGGTTTAACCAGCCGTACATCAAGAGGCAGCTTCACCCCGGCGACCGGTTCATCGTTACGGGCAAGGTTGAGTATTTTTCAGGCGTCGTATCGGTGACACAGCCGGATCTCGAGAAGATGGATGATAGTCCGGCGTTGAGTGGTGGGCGAATCGTGCCGATTTACCCTCTCACGGAAGGATTGCAGCAGCCGTTCGTTCGCACGGCGCTCCGTCAGGCGCTCGACCATACGGCGGCGCTCGTGCCGGAAACACTGCCCGGCTGGCTGCGAGAAACGCGCAAACTGCTCGGCGCGAAGGACGCGGTGGAGAATATCCATTTTCCATCCGGCCCCGATGCCCTGGAAGCCGCGCAGCGCCGCCTGAAGTTCGAGGAGCTTTTTCTGCTGCAAACGCTCCTGGCGATTCGAAAAGCACAGGATGAGACACGGCCAGGAATCAAACTCACCATTGATGAGCCGATCGCCACCGAAATCCGTCGGATGGTACCATTTGAACCGACAACCGCGCAAAAGCGCGTTGTGCGGGAGATCTTTAGAGATCTCGTGCGACCAACACCGATGAACCGGCTGCTCCAGGGTGACGTGGGCTCTGGGAAGACAATCGTGGCAGCGATTGCATTGGTCGCCGTGGTAAGGAATCGCGGACAGGTCGCCATCATGGCGCCTACGGAGATCCTGGCGGAGCAGCACGCCGCCACCTTTTCGGCGCTCCTGGAGCCGCTTGGGATCTCGGTGCGACTGCTCACCGGATCGGTTCCCACTCGGGAAAAAGAGACCATTATTGCGGGCCTTGCCGCCGGCGAACTGCCGGTCGTCGTCGGAACCCACGCTCTTATACAGGAGACCGTTCGGTTCGAACGCCTCGCCCTCGTCGTCATTGACGAGCAGCACCGCTTCGGTGTTGAACAGCGGATGATGATCCAGCAAAAGGGGAGCTCCGGCGAAGATCCGCACGTGCTGGTAATGACAGCTACTCCAATACCACGGACGCTCTCACTGACAGCCTACGGCCACCTCGACATCTCAATCATAGACGAATCGCCGCCTGGCCGGGCGCCGATCAAAACGAGCTGGGTTTCCCATGCGCGCCGCGGCGACGTCTATCACTTCGTGTATGAACAGGTGCGCCTGGGGCGCCAGGCATACGTCGTCTGCCCGTTGGTTGAGGAATCCGAGAAGGTAGCGTGCGCTGCGGCGGTGAGCTGGCACGAATATCTGCAGCGGGAGCTCTTCCCGAACCACCGTGTGGGACTCGTTCATGGGAAGATCCGGAGCGATGAAAAAGAACGTGTGATGGACGAGTTCCGCCGCGGTGAGCTGCACGTGCTAACGGCAACGAGCGTGATTGAAGTGGGTGTCGATATTCCAAACGCCTCCGTGATGGTGATTGAAGACGCGAACCGGTTTGGACTCGCCCAGCTCCATCAGCTACGCGGCCGGGTCGGCCGTGGCGCCCACGAAAGCCGATGCTTTCTGGTCACTGAAGAACGCTATAATCCGGCTGGCGCCTCGCGGGAGTCACTGCCATTTGGCGATGCTCCTCCCACCGAAGATGACGCTGACGCGGCACAGCGTCGAATGCGTATTCTTGTAGAGAGCTCCGATGGATTCCGGATCGCCGAAGAAGATTTCCGACTACGAGGCATTGGTGTCTATTTTGGCACCCGCCAGCACGGGCGCAGCCGTCTCCGCATCGCCGATCTGCATCACGATATGATACTGGTTCAGGAAGCCCGCGAGGCGGCGTTCGATCTCGTGCGACGGGACCCCAACCTGGAACGCCAGGAACACGCCTTAATCCGGGAGCGCCTCACCGACCTCCATATCGAATATGAGATCCGGGAGGATTATACGGCGGTCGCATAGAGAAGACGGAGGGTGTTGAGAGGGTGATTGTGTGAGTGTGTGAGAGGGTGAGTGTGTGAGAGGGTGGGTGTGTGAGAGGGTGATTGTGTGCGAGCGTGAGCGTGTGAGACGGGGGACTGGGGCACGGTCGGGGAGACCTACGCCACCTGGATGTTCGTCTGGTGGGTGATGCGTGGGAAGATTGAATATGCTGATAAATGACCATGAGGATTATTGCGGGGGAGTCTAAGGGGCGGCGGCTGAAAGGGGTGCGCCGGGGCGCCACGCGTCCGACGATGAACCGGGTGCGGGAGTCGATGTTCGCCATTCTCACCCCGTACCTGAACGACGCGCGCTTTCTGGATCTTTTCGCCGGCGTTGGCAGCGTGGGATTAGAGGCTCTTAGCCGCGGCGCTTCGGAAGCGGTTTTCGTGGATGCCAGCCGGGCCTGCGCCGCGGCCATCCGAGAGAATCTGGCGTTGATGGGTCCGCAAGTGTCCGGAAAAGTCCTGGTTCGCACCTGGTCCGCAGCATTGAATCAGCTTGGCGAACAGCAGCAGCGCTTCCGGATTATCTTCGCGGACCCACCTTACCGGGATGAGGCTGTGCTGGCGCGTGTTGGAGAAAAAATCGCGGAAAGCCGGCTAATCGACGATGGCGGCTGGATGATCTTTCAGCACACCGTCCGGCTCACTTTGCGTGAACAGTTTGGGGATGACCTGGCCAGGTCCGATCAACGTCGATTTGGAGAAACCGTGCTGACTTTCTATCATCTCGGCGGCAGCTATTCTGGTTGACAGCAGCTATTCTCGGAAACTCTGAAGGGTCCATGATGCGAATCGGAATCTATCCCGGCAGTTTTGACCCGGTGACGAACGGACATCTTGATATTGTGGAGCGGGCGTCGCGCCTTTTCGACGAGCTGCGCGTCGCTGTTGGCGCCAATCCTTCGAAAACGACGCTGTTTTCCGTCGAGGAGCGAGTGAACTTGCTGCGAGAAGTATGCGCTCCGTTCGAGAACGTTCAGGTAGACAGATTCGACGGACTCCTGGTAGAATATGCGCTGTCTCAGAACGCGTGCGCCGTTGTTAAAGGCCTGCGCGCGATCTCAGATTTCGAGTACGAGTTCCAACAGACGCAGATCAACCGTCGGCTGGCAGCTGACCTGGATACTGTTTTTGTGATGACGTCGACCGATTACAGCTATCTGAGTTCCAGCATCGTTAAGGAGATCGTTCGATATGGCGGCGCTATTGCGGGGTTGGTACCGGATGTTGTCGATCGCGCTCTGCGGCATAAATTGAAGATGGGGCGCGACTGAACTATACTTATACAGCGCCAATTCGATGCGTCCGCAGCGCTCTCCAGGATGGGTAGGCGCCGGCGCTCTTAAGGATCCAGGCGATGAGCCAGGAGAAACCCTCCGGGATGAACGGAGATCGAAGCGTGACAACACCGATGCTCACGAGCAACACCAAAACGGCAGAAAGCGACATCCTGCGGATGCTGGACCAGCTTGAGGCGCTGCTGGATGGCTCGACGCATCTCATGAATCACGCGCTTTGGGTGGATTTGGACGCCTTCTTCTCGACGACGGCCAACATCAGATCGCATCTGCCGGACGACATCCGCCGGGCTACGAAGGTCGCGCGTGATAGCGAAAAAATTGTGGAGCAGGCGCGAACGGAAGCCGAGCGTATTCGCAATGAGGCCGCAGAAGACGCGGAGCGGATTCTACAGGACGCTCGCCGCAATGGAGAGCGATTGAACCGGGATGCCCAGGAACAAGCGAATCGTCTGGTTGCCGATCACGAGGTGCTGCGCCAGGCGCAGCAGGAGGGTCGGACGCTGCTCGCAGAGGCGGAAGAGGAAGCCCGACAGATTCGGGACGGGGCGGATCGGTACGCGTTTGATATTCTCTCGCAAATGGACGAATCGTTGAGCAAAGCGGTGTCGCACGTTCGACGGGGACTGGAGAAGCTCGAGCGGGACTCGGCCCCCGAATGAGAGATTGGTCATGCTGCTGGACATCTCAGAAATCTTGCGGGTGGTTGGATCCTCGTTCCGCTTTGAGCTGGATGAGACGAACTTGCCGCTCGACGGGCTGCAGCTCGCATCGCCGGTCGGGGGTGAGGTCACGGTTTCCAATTCGGGCTCGCGACTGCTGATTCGAGGGCTCGTTTGGGGAGACGTGACGCTGCAGTGCGGGAGATGTCTGCGGAACTTCGTGCTGCCGCTGGACGCTGAAATAGAAGAAGATTTTGACATGCGGCAGGTGCAGCGCCTTGCGAGCCGCCAGAAGGTTGAGGATGAAACGATGAAGGCCCTTTTTGTCGGGGCCGCCATCGACCTGAATGAATTGGTGCTGCAGGAATTTACGCTGAACATCCCGATCAATCCAATCTGCTCGCTGGAATGCGAACCCCCGTGCGCTGAGTGCGGAAAGCTGCGATCCCACTGCGTCTGCCTTTCGCGGACGCCGCAGATAGATCCCCGGTGGCAGCCTCTTGTGGAAGAGTTGAACCACACTGATTGACAATCGAAAGTTTTTGTCCCGCGCCCTCTGCGCGCGGCGCCGCCAGGCGGCGCGCTTATGCAGATCCCAGTAGAAAGGCGTCCTTAATGCCATTACCAAAAAGAAGGCACTCCAAGCAGCGAACACGCACCCGGCGCGCGACCTGGTTCCGCGTCGCGCCCAGTCTTAGCCGCTGCCGTCAGTGCCACAGCCTCAAACGGAATCACGCGGTGTGTAAGAACTGCGGCTACTACGCCGGTCGACAGATCGTCGAAGTCGGGGAGAGGAAACAGGCGGCCTGAGATTGCCTGGCGCCGTACCGATCCGAATCGCGTTGGACGCCATGGGGGGCGACTTCGCGCCTGCGGAGGCTGTACGGGGCGCTGTGGAGAGCGCAGGGGCTGAGTTCGAGGTCCTGCTCTTTGGCGATGAAACCCGGCTGCAGGCTGAGCTGGCGTCTCTACCCTCTAATCCGTCGGTTTCAATCGTCCACGCATCTGAAGAGGTGGACATGCATGACGCGCCGGTTGAGGCCGTTCGTCAGAAGATGGATTCTTCGCTGCGCCGTGCGGCTGAAGCGGTCCTCGGGGGCGAGGCGGACGCCATCGTTTCGGCTGGCAATACAGGCGCGGCGATGATGACGGCGCTACGTGTGCTCGGTCGGGTTGAAGGAGTCCATCGTCCTGCGATCGCTGCCACCCTTCCCACACAGCACGGTAAGGCTCTCCTGATTGACGCCGGCGCCAACCTCGATTGTGATGTGAGGCAGTTGGTCCAATTTGCAGCCATGGGAGACATTTTTGTTCGCCAGGCGTGGGAGATCCAGCGGCCCCGCGTCGGTTTGCTGAACATTGGCGAAGAACCGACTAAAGGAAACGCGCTGGCCAGACAGACTCACGAGCGACTTCGCTTGATCTCAATGGCGTCGGATCTGAACTTTATTGGCAACGTAGAGGGACGGGAGCTTTTTGCCGGTAAGGCGGATGTGGTTGTCTGCGACGGCTTCGCAGGCAATGTTCTGCTTAAGGCGGGCGAAGGTGTCGCGGAGATGGTTGGCGCCACGATCGCTTCTATGGGAGATCAGATAGGATCTGAGACGCTGCACGCGCTGCTGCGAAAACTGCGCGAAAAAACGGATTATGCAGTTTATGGTGGAGCGCCGCTGCTCGGTATTAATGGCGTCTGTTTTGTCGCTCATGGTCGTTCTCGTTCGCAGGCAATTGCCAACGCTCTTCGCAACGCCGCTCATTGTGTCTGTACCGGCGTGCTCTTGCAAATTCGGGAACAGATCCGACACTCCGAACAGATCTGAATTGATCGTATCGGGCCGGAGTTAGACGATCCAAACGGCAGGTCGATCATTGCGGCGCGCGGTACGATGAGGAACTCGGGCGTACGGTTGATAGAAAGAAATACAGGGATGAAGCGAACGAAATGTGATTTCCGGCCTCGGCGCGCCACCAACGGCGCGGCTTTCGCCCGAGCATGAGAGACTCGCTCGCCGGCGTGACGCCGGCTGGTCTCCGCAGCGCCGGCGTCACAGGCATCGGGGTCAGTATTCCCGCTAAAATCCTGAACAACCACGACCTGGAAAAGATGGTTGACACCAGCGATGAATGGATTACCAGCCGCACCGGGATTTCGGAGCGCCGGATCTTAGAAGACGATCGCTCCACGTCCGATATCGCCGCGGAAGCGGCCCAGAACGCCCTGGTGTCTGCCGGCGTCCGAGCCGATCAGGTGGATCTCGTCATTGTCGCCACCTGTACCCCCGACATGATCTTCCCGGCGACAGCGTCGTTGGTTCAAGATCGGATTGGCGCCTCGAAGGCCGCGGCCTTCGATCTCTCAGCGGCCTGCTCAGGATTGATCTATGGGATGGCCGTGGCGTCTCAGTTTGTCGCGACCGGTGTTTATAACACCGTTCTCGTTATCGGCGCGGAGGCGCTCTCACGAATTACCGACTGGACCGATCGGAGCACCTGCGTTCTGTTTGGCGACGGCGCATCGGCGGTCGTAATTCAGCCGACGCCTGAAGGCCGGGGCTTCCTTTCGTTCTACTTGGGGTCCGATGGTTCCGGCGGCGAATTCCTGAAGATCGAAGCCGGCGGATCGCGCAGGCCGGCGTCTCTCGCAACGGTGCAGGAACGGCGGCATACCATCAAAATGTGTGGCGCTGAGGTTTTTCGTTTTGCGGTTACTGTCATCCCCGAGGCGGCTCAGATTGCGCTCGACCGGGCGGGATTAACCATCGAAGACATAGATCTCTTCGTGCCGCACCAGGCTAACGACCGAATCATCGATTCCTCCGCTCGCCGGCTTGGTATCCCCTCGGAAAAGGTCTTCTCGAACGTGCGCCTTTACGGCAACACTTCCGCGGCGTCAATCGGAATCGCGCTTTCCGAGGCGCGGGACACCGGCCGGCTTAAAACGGGAGACGCGGTGCTGCTGGTGGGATTTGGCGCCGGCCTCTCGTGGGCATCGTCGGTGCTGCGCTGGAGCATGGAGTGAGCGAAGAGCAAAGAGTTCTCGAGGAGACTGCTGCATCGCATAGCTCAGATAGCGCGTCTGGCGCCGACTCACGATCTGCGACCGCGTTCCTCTTTCCGGGGCAAGGGTCGCAATCGGCGGGCATGGGAAAGGCGCTCGCCGAATCGTGTCCCGAAGCAGCGGCCGTCTTTGCGGAAGCGGACGCTGCGCTTGGCTTCTCGATCAGCCAGCTCTGTTTTGAGGGCTCAGGTCAGGATTTGAAGCCCACCGAAGTGGCTCAGCCGGCGCTCCTCACCTGCTCCGTCGCCGCGCTCCGCTGTATTGAAGCTCGAGGTTTCCGGCCGGATGCGGCGGCCGGTCACAGCCTTGGCGAGTATTCCGCGATGGTAGCGGCCGAGGTGATCGGTTTTCGGGAGGCGCTGCTGCTGGTGGCGAAACGCGGGAAGCTAATGTCCGAGGCTGGAGAGCGGCAGCCTGGCACGATGGCCGCCGTTCTGGGGTTGGATTCCAACCGTGTGGAGGCGATCTGCAGGCACGTTACCGATCAAGGGGATGGTGTGGTTGTGCCGGCAAACCTGAATGCGCCGGGTCAGGTGGTCATTTCGGGCGCTGTCGGCGCGGTGCGCGCCGCCGGCGAGCAGGCGAAGGCCGCCGGCGCCGCGCGTGTCATCCCGCTCGCGGTAAGCGGAGCGTTCCATTCGCCGCTGATGAGCGACGCGGCGCGCTCGCTTCAGGCTGAGCTTGCTAAGGCGTCGTTGAAAGCGGCCGCGATCCCGATCGTTTGCAACGCTACGGCGCGGCCGACTCGGGAGCCTGCGGACCTTCGTGCGGCGCTGATCGCGCAGATGGCCTCCGGCGTACGTTGGGAGGAGAGTATGCGCACCTTTGAAGAAATGGGAATAACCCGCTTTGTAGAGGTAGGACCGGGACGAGTCCTCAGTGGACTTGTACAAAAGACGATTCCGGGCGCAATAACGTATAATGTGGGGGAGCCGGACGGGCTGGAGCGCCTGGGCGCCTTCTTTGCGTAGTTTTACCATGCATAGCTATTCCATGCAAAGTTATTCCAAAGCGCCGTGTGGATCGTCGTATCACCGACTGGGGAGGTAACTGGATGCTGCTGGAAGGGCGCGTGGCCCTGGTTACGGGGGCCGGCAAGGAGCAGCGGGGCATCGGCCGATCTGTGGCCCTCCTGCTGGCGAAGGAGGGCGCGGCGGTCGCGGTAGGAAGCCGCACGGTGGCAAACGCGGAAGGTGTGGCTGAAGAGGTCCGCGCATCCGGCGGTCGGGCGCTGGCGATTGGCCTTGACGTCACCGTTATGGAACAGGTTGAGGAGGGCGTAAAACGAACCATTCAGGAGTTTGGCAGTGTTGATTTGCTCGTTTGCAATGCCGGCATCACGCGCGATAATCTCTTGATGCGAATGACACCCGCCGAATGGAATGACGTAGTCCAGACGAATCTCACCGGGGCGTTTCACTGCACGCGCGCCGTGAGCCGCGGCATGGTTCGGCAGCGGTATGGGCGCGTTGTATATATCTCTTCGGTAGTGGGACTTCAGGGGAACGCAGGGCAGGCCAATTACGCGGCCGCCAAAGCCGGTCTGGTGGGACTGGCGAAGGCGACAGCCCGGGAACTGGGATCACGAAATATCACCGTCAACGTCGTGGCGCCGGGTTTCATCGACACGGCTATGACCGACGCGATTCCACCGGAGGCGCGCGAACAGGTAGTGAACCGTATTCCTGCCGAACGGTTCGGCTCACCCGACGACGTTGCTGGAGCGGTACTCTTTCTGTGTGGTCCGTATGCGAATTATGTCACGGGCGAGACGCTGCGGGTTGATGGCGGACTGGCTATGTAGCGCCGAGAGTGTATACAGCGCTGAGAGTGTATTTAGCGCTTAGAGTAAGTGAATTTGATCAAATTGAATGATCGAAGCAGCGAGTCCCGCGACGGCTGGGGCCGCTAAGGTTGACCAATCTGCCGTTTTGCTAATAGAATAGCTTCAAGTTTGGCCGCGGCAGTCGAATTGCACGCCGCGGGCGTTGAATGGACGAGAGCGGGTCTCGCGTAAGGATATTCTCAACAGGAGGACGCAGGTATGGCATCAACATTTGAACGGGTGCGTAAGGTGGTTTGCGAAGAGCTTCAGCGAAGTGAAGACGAGGTGACCCCAAACGCGTCGTTCATGGAGGATCTGGGCGCTGATTCCCTCGACGTGGTGGAACTGATCATGGCGCTGGAAACCGAATTCTCGGTGGAGATCCCGGATGAGGACGCTGAGAAGATTCATACCGTAGGAGAAGCGGTCGATTATATCGACCGCAAGCTCAAGGAGCAATAAGAGAGCAGCCATGTCAATACGGGAGGTTACGCCAGTTTCTGAACGGGCGCCGCGGGATCGTGTGGTGGTGACCGGGATGGGGGTTGTCGCGCCTCCGGGCAATGGTCTGGAGAATTTCTGGACGGCGCTGCTTGCGGGCCGCTCGAACGCCCGGCTGATCGACCGGTTCGATACAACCGGGCTGCCGTGTAAGTTCGCCTGCCAGGTCGACAATTTCGATGCTACGCGGTGGGTGGATCGTAAACAAGCCCGCAGGTTGGATCCCTTCGTTCAGTTCGCCATCGCCGCCGCACGAATGGCGGTGGAAGACGCAGGTCAAGATTTCGCCGCCGATTTCATGGAGCAGTGCGGTGTGCTCATCGGCAGCGGCATCGGAGGCATGAAAACCTACGAAGACGAGTGCGCGGTTATCTTGTCCCAGGGACCCGGCCGAGTATCACCGTTTTTCGTGCCGATGATGATCGCCAACATGGCCTCGGGAATCGTAGCCATCGAAACCGGCGCGCGCGGGCCCAACATGGGAATCGTGAGCGCCTGTTCCACGGGGAGCCATGCTATCGGCGAAGCCTCGTGGATGATCCGTCGAGGAGATGCGCGGGCGATGATCGCCGGCGGCGCCGAAGCCGGCATCACTCCCCTTTCGCTCGCGGGATTTAGCGCGGCCCGGGCGCTGTCGACCCGGAACGAAGATCCGCAGAGGGCCAGTCGTCCATTTGACCGGGATCGGGACGGGTTTGTGATCGGCGAGGGCGCCGGTGTACTGATGCTGGAATCGCTGGAACTGGCTCACGAACGGGGCGCTCGAATCTACGCCGAGATCGCCGGTTATGGGCTGAGCGGAGATGCATTCCATATTACTTCACCCCCGCCGGGTGGTGAAGGCGCGGTACGCGCGATGCGAGCTGCCATCCGGAGCGCGGGCTTGACACCGGATCAGATAGACTACGTCAACGCCCACGGCACTTCAACCCCCGTAAACGATAAAACCGAAACCGAAGCGATAAAGCAGGTATTTGGCGACCACGCATGGAAACTGGCTATTAGCTCCACAAAATCGGTGACCGGGCATTTGCTTGGCGCCGCCGGAGGCGTGGAGGCGATAGCGTCGGTTCAGGCGATACGCCACCGGGTGCTGCCCCCAACCATCAATTATGAAACGCCTGACCCTGAGTGCGATCTGGATTATGTTCCAAATCAGCCTCGTGAGGTTAAGAAGTTGGAATTTGCACTCTCGAATTCTTTCGGTTTTGGCGGGCAAAACGCCTGTCTGGTTGTCAGTCGTTTTTAGGGCTGTATGAGTCGCTGCCCTTCTGGGAGACTAATATTATGCTATGTCCACGGTGTCAGTCCGATAATAAACCCGGACAACACAGTTGTTGGAACTGCCTGGCGCCGCTGGATGGCGCGCTGGCCCAGCGCTTCGCGCAGCGCCCGCCAGATATTTCGGCAGGGACCGCGGCCCCAAAACAGGAGGGACAAGGTTTCTGGATCGGGATGATCGTTGCCGTATTCGTGATCATGGTCGCGTCTATGGTTGGCTTCTGGTACATGAGCAGCAGTACAGCAAGCAGCCTTCCGGATGGGGCCAAGACGCTCCTCAATCAGCAAAGCGCTCCTGCGGCAGCGTCCACTTCAACAACCGACAACTCGGCCGGCGCGACCGCCGGCGCGACTACTGCAACCACTACAACGTCCGGAGCCACGAATTCTGGCGCTGCGTCGACCACCACGGGCGGCTCCGTTTCCGCCGTCAATAAGGCGACCCAGGCCGCGGAGCAATAGCGACGCCGGGAACATTTCGATCCCGATCCCAGGGTGTCTCCACCCGGATCCGCATGCCGGTAGTGGCAGCGCCGGTACGCCCCGTTCGATCTTAAACGCGGGGGGGAGCGTGCCGGAGCGTTACCGTTCCTATGGCTGCGCCAGGCAGAGGGGACGCCGCGGGGATCGTTGGCTCGCCATCGATCGATTCTGGCAGGTACGCGTGGGCGACGGCAGCGGCAAGAGTGATAAGTCCGTGTTGATAGAGTTCCTTGAGCGACCGGTCCATGAGGTGCATTCCGTGCGCCCGCCCGGTCGCGATTGTATTTCGCAGTTGATTCGTCTGCCGCTCCCGGATCTGATTTCGGATCGCTGTAGTCGCCACCATGACTTCAGTCGCCAGGGCTCGCCCTTCGCCATCGGTGCGGGGAAGAAGTTGCTGCGCGATAATCCCCTGAATGCTTCCCGCGAGCTGGACCATGATCTGCGCCTGCTTATCCGACGGAAAGGCGTCGATGATCCGGTCTACCGTCCCCACCGCATCCGGTGTATGCAGTGTCGCGATTACAAGGTGCCCGGTCTCGGCAGCGGTTAGAGCGGTCGAAATCGTCTCTAGATCCCGCATCTCACCCACGCCGATTACGTCGGGATCCTGACGCAAGATGTGATGAAGCGCTGCGCTGAAAGATCGGGTATCGGAATGAACCTGCTGCTGCACGATGATGCTCTGACGATTCTGGTGTACAAACTCAACCGGATCTTCTACCGTTACAATCTTACACCGCCGCTCGCGGTTGATAAGGTCGAGAAGACAATTGAACGTCGTCGTTTTTCCTGCCCCCGTGGGTCCGGTGATCAGGATCAATCCACTCCGCTTTTCCACCAACGTGTAAACAACGTCCGGAAGTCCCAGCTCCTTCGGCGTCCGAAGGCTTAATGGACAAACCCGGATGGACGCCTCCATCGCGCCCCGGTGTAGGTAAACCGTAATCCGGAAATGGCCCAGCTCAGGTATGAAGAGAGAAATGCATAGCTGCCACTGCCGATCCAGTTCCTCTTGCTGCGCGGATGTCAGCACCGAACCTATGAGATCCTTAACCCGCTCAGGACCTAATGGATCGGCTTCGCTCACGACGAGATCCCCATCCACGCGGAATACCGGGGGATTATCCACCACAAGATGCAGGTCTGACGCTCGTCGGTCTACCGCTTCTCGGAGGAGTGGGACGAGCAAGAACGGTTCGCGAGACTCCACTTCGAGGGAAGGTTCGGGCGCCGGGCGTTCCACGTCAGGGGCCGGACTGGTACCGCGACCTTTCGGGGATTGCATTCATACCCTTTCACACGCAGAATCCTGGCGCCGGCCGCGATGCGCGTCATGACCACCCCGTGGAATCGCGACGCCGGGGCGCGTGGAGGAGTGCGGCGGCCAGATTAAACTGAATTATCGGCCCGGAGCGGGCCCAGGAAGAGGGGATCCGGAAGAGAAGGGACGAGACGCGCGGCCCGGAAACCGGGTAACCGACGAAACCGGAGCGGGGCGCGGACGGAGGTGAGGCATTACGTACCTCGGGCCTCGAACCCGGCGCCCCGTACCCGGTAACCGCTTAGCCGGCTTTCTTACGGCCGCGCGTCGAGCCGGATGTTGAAGTGGCGCGCGATGCAGCGGCCGGAGCCTCTCCGCGGTTCTCCGCGCTGGCATGAGATCCATTGCCATCCGAGATCTGCCCGGAGCGCGCTTCTCGCAGACCATGATCTGAGTTGTCACCCTGAAGCGTAATACGGTGAGCTCGGGTGATATTCCGTTTCGGCAGGTTCAGGACCAACAGCCCGTTATCATAGCTTGCATTTGCCCGTTCGGCGTCCACCCCGCATGGCAAAGCAATGGTTCGCTCATACGGGCCATAGCTCCATTCTCGAACCATGTAGTTTTTGTCCTCCTGGTGCGGTCCGCGAAGTTCCGATCGCAGGTACACAGTGTCGCCACTGACCGTCGCTTCGATATCATCGGGGTGAGCGCCTGGCATTGGCGCCACCAGAACGATTTGATCCGGCGTCTGGAAGATATTCACCGGAATCACCTGCGCTTCGGGGCCCCTTGCATAGCCGCTATCTTGTTCGTACGGTTTAGCGGAATTGGCCTCCTCCAGAATGCGATCAAGAAGCCGCCTTAGCGGCATAGCCCGCGCAAACGGGTCCGAGTATCGAATCATTACGCTTCCTCCTTTTCTTCTAACCGGAGCGATTTTGCCGCGGCCCGGAATTACCAACCTGACTATTTTTATATACCCGACTGGCCCGTTTTTATACCTGAGCCACTTGAACCATCGGAACATTTCATACGCCAGTACAGGAAGCTCCGCGGTCCCGTCTCGTGCATGTTCGACAACTGGCCCCGATCGAGGTCCAAAAACCTGATATCAGGCGTCCCTCATAAAAAGAATTCCGCGGGCGCCGGCATTTTGCGTTATAATAGAGAAGTTCGGAGTTCGTATGAATTGCTGCGAAGGATTGCGCCTCCAGCTGAAACCTTCCCCGTAGCAAATGAACTTCAATGTCTGTACCATTGCAGACCGTGTTCGCGTGCTGGAATACGTAAGGGCACTGCCGCAAAGCGCCGCCCGCTTTAACCTACTTGAAAAGGCTGCGCCCCGAGTCATGCCCCAGCATGTTCCGATTTCAACGGCGGGGAACGCCGTTGACGACATCACGCGAACATCAAATACGGCAGCGCAAGACAGGGCTTTCACAGGCGTTTTTTTGGTGGCGTGACGGCAGGGATCTCTTCGGCTCAGTCTGGATTTCCGATAATTCCCGTGGGGAGACTCGTCAATCTGGCTTGCCCACGGCACGAAGGTGTTTTGATCAAAGGGAGAACGGAATGAAACAAGGATCGAGTTTCGGGTCAGGAGCAGCGATAGCTGCAATCTTGAGCATGGCGCTGACGATGGCGCCGGCGCACGCGCAGCAGCGAATCAACGGGTATTTTCCTCATGCGGAGCGCGGCGCTTCCGTATTGGGGAGGCTGAGCGCAAACGAGCCGGTTCGATTGACGCTTAGCCTGCCCCTCCGGAACGAGAGCGAGCTGCAAGACCTGATATCGAGACTTTACGATCCCACCGATCCGGTGTACCGCGAGTATCTCACCCCGGAGAGTTTCACCGCCCGATTTGGCCCAACGCAGGCCGACTACGACACCGTGGCGTCGTACGCGGTCGCTCATGGACTGGCGATCGTTGGAACGCCTCCCAATCGACTGCTGCTTGATGTGGCCGGACCGGCGCACGCTGTTGAGAACGCCTTTGGTGTAAGTCTATATTGGCTCAAGGCGCGCGATGGACGTATCTTCCGCGCGCCAGACAGGAATCCCACCGTTCCTGACTACGTAGCCTCACGCATGACAGGAGTTTTCGGGCTGGACACCTCGCTCGTGCCTCATCCACAGCTGCAGCGTCTTCCTCGCGTTTCACCCGGCAGCTCGAACATTCTTACGCCGAATCAGATTGGGACAGGTCCGGGCGGCGCCCTAACGCCGACGGATATCCGGACGGCATACAACCTGAATGGCTCCGCCATTCCGACGGGCGCCGGTCAGACGCTCGGTTTGTTTGAGCTGGATGGTTACACCGCATCGGATATCACTTCGTATGAGAGTTATTACGGAATTACGCCGGCGCCGCTCCAGAACGTCCTTGTTGATGGCTTTAGTGGATCCCCTGGAACGGGCGCGGATGAAGTCACGTTAGATATTGAATTGATGACGGCACTGGCAGCTGGCGTCAACAAGATAGTGGTCTACGAGGCATCTGACACCTTCTCGGCATCTTTGGATACCTACAACCAGATCGCGACGGACGATGTCGTGAAGACCGTCAGCAGTTCGTGGGGCTTACCAGAGAACGAGGTAAGCTTCGCGGCCAGCGCTGAAAACTCCATCTTTGCCGAGATGGCGGCCCAGGGACAATCACTCTTCGTATCTGCAGGGGACACCGGCGCCTACGACGATGGATCAACGCTATCGGTGGACGATCCCGCTTCACAGCCGTATGTCGTCGGCGTTGGGGGTACAAAGCTTTCGGTGAAATCCGGAGAAATCTACGCGGGGGAATCGGCCTGGAACGAGGGATCGGGAAGCGCCGGTGGCGGGGGTATCAGCGATGTCTGGGGGATCCCTTCATGGCAGCAAGGGGTCATTTTCCCTGCCTCTCTCGGTTCCATGACCATGAGGAATGTTCCCGATGTATCGCTGGACGCTGATCCATATACCGGATATTCTATCTATTACGGCGGTGGATGGACGATATATGGCGGCACCAGTTGTGCGGCGCCCCTCTGGGCCGCCTATGCGACGCTGGCAAACCAGGCTCGCACGACGCTGGGGGAAGGCCTACTGGGATTTCCCAATCCGCTGCTCTACCAGATCGGCGCTGGCGCTAATTATGGGCTCGATTTCCACGATATCGCCGATGGAAGCACCAACCTTTACTACCCGGCGGTAACAGGCTATGACGACGCAACCGGCTGGGGTACGTTTAATGGCGCTGAGCTTCTGGCCGATCTGGCGCCAGGATTTCCCCGCCCGCCAGTTACGCCCAGCGGTTTGATAATAACGTCCGGAGATAAGAAGCTGTCGCTCTCCTGGACAGCGTCGAGCGGCGCCGCCAGCTACAACGTGAAGCGCTCCACAACGAGCGGTGGGCCCTATACCACGATGGCCAGTCCCACGACCAACAACTATGTCAACACCGGACTTACAGATGGAACCACGTATTATTATGTGATTTCCGCCGTCAATGGCAGCGGTGAGAGCGCCAACTCGAGCCAGATTAGCGGCGTGCCCCTGGCATCCTCGACGGCGACCGCGGTATTCTTGCGCACGGACACTACTACACAGGGCAACTGGAAAGGCGTGTACGGTGCCGACGGCTATAACGTGTTCGAGGACAGCGCAAGCGGTCCCGCCTATGCGCAGACGACACCCTCCGCGTCTAAACGGGACTACACGTGGAACAGCTCCCCAACCGCTGCGCAAGCGCTGCTGCGTGGATCGACAAC
>DASRZA010000502.1:0-4581 GCA_035686845.1 Armatimonadota bacterium
GAGTAGAGGATATTGTTGCCCTGGTCTGGCGCCTTGATGGCGGCGATGCCCATGTGGACTTCTTCGAAGTAGAAGAAGAACCCGCTAGCCTTCTTCGCACTGAAGACCCCGTGCATAAAGCCGACCTCCGCAATTCGCGCCATCCTCAGCTCTGTCAGGACCACCTTGCCTTTAAGCGCCATCCCCACCAGTTCTGCGATGGCCATTTCCACCAGCTTGTGCCGCGCCGGCTTGCCAAGCTCCAGGATCTTCGGGTCATCCGCAACCTCGTCGAAGTACAGTTCGAATGCCTCCGCGAAGTTCGCTCCGTCCACCATCTTAGCCCGCAGTGTATCCAGCAGCATCAGGTCCATGCTGCGATTATAGCCCCCGACCAGAAGGAAACTCCCACCTGGTCCTGTCGATCAAACATACCTACGCGCCAACCCGCGCCTGAATCATCATGGGTCACTGGTTGCGCTGGGACAGGAAGTATGAGCATTCAAAGCGAACGAACGGAGCAAGGCGAGCCGCTGGAACCTACATCAAAGGGGTATCCGGCTGCTCTCATCCGGGTATAATAGACTATCCAGGTGAGCGGTCTTGCAAAGCAGAGATCGCTCTGCCCGTACCGACACTCAACGCTTAACGCGCAACACTGCCATCCGGAGCACCGAATGAAGCGCAACAAACCGGGTCAACCTGTACCCTCTTTATCGTCTCACGTCCATGTCTCCTCATCGCCCGGGTCGTTCACCCGCGCGCGTTTGCTGCGAGAATTCTTCATGCTGGCGCTGCTCGCGTCTGCTCTGCTCGTCGCCCGGCCAGCGCCGGCGCAGGACTGGGCGAAGGCCCGACTGGAGAAATCTCCCCGCCACCAGGAATGGGTGGTGTTGAATGAAGGCGCCCGGAAACTCCAGTGTTTCGTCGTGTACCCCGAGGTCAGCAAGAAGGCCGCGGCGGTGGTCGTGGTCCACGAAATCTTCGGGCTAAGTGACTGGGCTCGCGAGATGGCCGACGAGATGGCCGGAGCCGGCTATATCGCCATCGTACCCGATCTCCTCTCCGGGACCGCCCCTAATGGCCAGGGCACCGCGGGTTACCCGGATCAGGACGCCGTCGTCCGGGCTGTCTCCATGCTGCCTCCAGCGCAGATCACCGCCGATCTGAACGCGGCCACCGCCTACGTCTCAAAGCTGCCGGCGTGCAATGGAAAAGTCGTCGTGACCGGATTTTGCTGGGGCGGTGGGCAGGCGTTCCGATTCGCCACCAACAATCACTCACTCAAGGCCGCGTTTGTCTTCTATGGCCCCCCGCCTGCCTCCGAAGCCGAGGTCGCCCGCATCCACTGTCCGGTTTACGGCTTTTACGGCGGCAACGACGCCCGGATCAGCTCCACAGTACCTGCCACCGTCGAGATGATGAAGAAGTCCCACAAAACCTACAGTGCCGTCATCTACCCGGGCGCGGGCCACGGCTTCATGCGTGCCGGCGAGGCGCCCGACGCCAGCCCTGCCAACCGCGCCGCTCGCGACGACGCCTGGAATCGCTGGAAAGCCATCATGGCGACCGGTCGCGACCCGCGGAATCCGGCTCCAGCGCCCGTCGAGCACACGGGTCCGTAGCGGTGATCGCTGTTTGAGCGCCAGACTCTGGGCCAGCCTCTCTGCCGCAACGGATCAGCGCTCCCACGCGCGCAACCGGTCCGCATCCATGCGCCAGTTCGCGCCGGCGCCGAGGATTATCGCGTGGCGCTCGTTGAGAAGGGTCGAACTGGCGCTCCTTGCAGGTTGGACCCTCGATTCTGGCTGTGCCCTATGGAAGGCCGGAATCGAGGGAGAGGGTATGGTCGGCTACTCGTCTTTCCCGCCGGTGTACTGGCCCATGATATCGAAGAACGACGGACGCGAGGGACGCTGGAGGCGAGCCCTTTCTTCGGCTTCGGCGTACCGCCGTTTGTTGGTCCGTACGGTATCCAGCGCCGCCAGAAAATACCCGGTCGCGGGACCAAGCGCCCTGTTCCGTGCCCGGTCATACGCGATCAGGATAACGCCATCCTCAACCAGTCGCTTCAGGTCAGCCCCGGTTAACCCTTCGGCTGCCTCCGCAAGCTGCGCAGTATCAACAATGCCCACGGACCCGGGTAGGTGAGGAATTTGCTCCGCCAGGATCGATTTCCTGGCCTCCAGTTCTGGCAAGCGGGTCTGCAGCCACAACTCGATTCTTCCGGAACGGATCAGCGCCGGCGGGAGATTACTGACATCCATGGCCGTCATCATCACACAAATGCGACTGGCGCTCTCGCTCTCCAACCCATCCAGCATCGTGAGCAAATAACGGTAGAGGCCCAGTTCCTCGCCGCTCTCAAAGATCACGTCGCTGTCATCGATAAAAATGATGGATGGAGAATTCTGCTTTGCAGCCTCAAAAACGCGCTGGATGCTAGGATAGAATCCCCGTGTGCCGGAGATCAGCGTGCCATCCACGAGGAAGAATTTGCCTTTGAGCCGGTGAGCCAGCGCCCGTCCAATGGTGGTCTTTCCGGTTCCCGGGGGCCCTGCAAGCAGTACACCTCGTTTGGCTTTGATATTTAGCTCGGCAGCCAGGTCATCCCGCTCCAAGGGGACCAGGATATTCGCCTCCAGGCTCTCGATTACGTCGTCAATCCCCCGGAGTGAATGCAAGTCTACCTCCTGCACTTCGCCCAGGTCAACGTTACTGCCCAATCGCTTGGTTCGGAGATAGGTTATGAATGTCTGAGTATCGATCTGCCCGTGCAGCTTCAGCCAGGCGCAGGCGAGCTGCAATTGATGGGCGTTCAGCCTGGGGGCGAAGCGGTGGAGTTTCTTATAATCAATGGACGCCGACGGCTCGAACGATTCCGGATTTGGTTTCTTCGCAGCGGCCCCCGCCAGGCATTCGTCCGAGGTCCGGAGCGGCTGATCCAGATAGCTGCGGCAGATCGCTTCATAGTCAACCGGTTTGAATTCCGGAATACCGGCATAGAAGCAGCGAAGTGCGACCGGTTCAGGCGCAGCGCCTTTGCTGCCGAAGATCAGCTTCTTACCGGCGCCAATCGCGCAGGTGGCAATGGTCGTCAGCATGGCGTCAATCAAGCCACAGCGGGGGTAGAAGTGGCGACACTCGCCAACCACATTATTCACGAGGTGCAGATCATCCAGCACGACAACGTCGTTGGACGAGAGCGCCTCGGTTAACAGTCGGTGGAGCGTTTCCTCAATCTGCATTGGCAGGCGAGCCGAAAGAGCCTCCACCAGATCATGCAGAGTCAGGAAGGCGCCACCTGTCTCCCGGTGCACGCCTTCAAGAACGGTCGTTCTCCCGCATCCCGTTTCACCATAAACGACAAAGAGATTGCCTGCCGGCAATAACCGCGTGACACTGTCGAACGCATCCTGCTGCGCCGGGCAGAGACTCACAGACATGCGGATTCCTCCAATCTGTTATCGCCAATAACCGGTCCGGGACGGACTTCAAAAGAGACTGTCCGCAGCGAGCATCGGCTTACTTTTGTGTTTACTCTTTTACTTTAGCCGCAATTCACCCAGAGGTAGCTGCCCCGGGATCGAGGTGGACCGTTACCCATGCTTATCGCCCCCTCTGCAATAGGATCTGTGGCATGCTCCTGCCGCCGCTCCCGATAATGGTTCACCCGGTTATAGTACCTGTGTATGAACGTTGAGATGGGCCGCAGGCACTCGGGTCCTAAACGGGGACTTTTATCGTGGTGTTGTCAACCTAAAATGAGGAGACGAAAGATGGACTTCACCACCGCTTTCGCGGTTTGGACCGGGGGGCGGTACCCATGGCGGCGCTGGCTTGCGCTTCTGGTGGTCGCGCTTGCGCTGCCTGCTTCTCCCTCGCTCCTCCGGCGTCACGCCATCCCGGGGCAATGGCGGCCGGAACGGCGCGTGGCGGCAGGTTGCAGCCGGCGGCGCGGCGGTAAGGACGCGCCGGGAGTCGGACGCCCAATAAGCGAGGTCTCTTCAGAGCGAAGCGCAGACCTACGGATTAGACTCGCGGACATCAGCGCGTCTCCCTCGGGAAAACTGGCAACGGTGACGACCGACTTCCAGTTCCGCGATGAGAACCTGCCCCACCGTTCCGTACTCTGGCTCTTTGACCTCTACAGAGGCAAGAAGCGACTGCTCGTGGACGGGCCATTGATGTACTTCCACCGGGACTGGACGAATGGCGACCGCGCAGTCCTCTTTACCGGAGACGATGCGAGATACTCCCGGGACAAGCATATTGCGCTGCCGCTTAGAGTCATCGACCCACTGAATGGGATGGTAAGGACACTCTGTGAGCCCGCCGCCAACAGTTACATCTCCGGAGCGTCGTGGAGCCCGAATGGAAGGTGGATTGCGTTCAACCGCCGCCCATTCCCGCGGAAAGACACGGCGAAGCCCGGAGCGTGGCTTATTTCCCAGGACGGGACGACGCAGAAGCGAGTGGCGCCCCCGGGAGGGGCAGGGATCTGCTGGTGTCTAGGATGGACCCCCGATGGCTCCAACCGATTCTACCTTTACACACCCCCCGAGGGCCTCTGGATCATGGATCCGGAGGGCCACAGTTATA